>CAYQCG010000165.1:0-5222 GCA_964415925.1 uncultured Puniceicoccaceae bacterium
GTTCTTCGCAACGGTGAGTGTGGGGTGAGTCATTAACGTGATTCCACTGTCAATACACCTGTCCGGCTAAAATCTTCACCCTTGAAGAGGAGCGGGATCTTCTTGTCCAATTCCATGAGGTTGCCGGCAATTTCGTAACGCTCACGTCAACGTCTCGCCGGTGAGTGCAGACAACTCATTAGCCAAGCGGTAAGTTTCAGCATTCTTAATGTTAATCTGCATATTTATTGAATTTAGTTTCAGATTATAGAAAATACAAAGGCGGGGCCGCTGTCGGCCCCGCCACTATGTATGCATCAGTCAGTCTGCAATCACCCGTTGCCCTAGGAAAAAGTCGTCATTGGCAGGCCTCGCAGGTTTCACCGTTACGCGCCGCCTCCAGGGAACAGGCCTTGACCTCTTCGGGTGTCGGCGGCGCGCTTTCGGCAGCACTTGGTGAGGCCGTCTCTTTCTTCTTTAAGGAAACTGTAGCCTTCTCGATGTTGGAGGCACCGAGGGTACGGAGGTAGTAGGTGGTCTTGAGCCCCATCCGCCAGGCTGCGCGATACATGTGGGAGAGAGCCTTGAGGTCCGGCCGAGCCAACCAGAGGTTGACGCTCTGGGACTGGTCGATCCATTTCTGGCGCCGGGCGGCTGCCTTGATCACCCAGGTGTACTCGATCCCAAAGGCTGTGGCATAACGCTGCTTGAGGTCCTCCGGGACGCCTTCGATATCGGCCAGTTCACCGTCAAAGTATTTCAGCTGGTCGCGCATCTCCTGGTTCCACAAGCCGCGTTCCTTGAGGTCCAGAACAAGGTTACGGTTGAGGACGATGAATTCCCCGCTGAGGTTGCTCTTGACGAAGAGGTTCTTGTAGGTCGGCTCGATGCATGGACTGGTCCCCATGATGTTCGAGATTGTGGCGGTAGGGGCAATTGCCAGCACGTTGCTGTTGCGCATGCCCTGTGCCTGGATCCTCGTGCGCAGGCTATCCCAGTCCATCTTCGAGGTCCGGGGCACGTCAATCTTTTCGCCGCGCTCTTCTTCGAGCAGTTCAAGAGTGTCGGGGGGGAGCATACCGCGATGCCACTTCGAGCCCTCGAAACTGCTGTAGCTGCCGCGTTCATTGGCGAGATCACTGGAGGCCTCGTAGGCGTAATAGGCAATGGCCTCCATGAACTCGTCATTGAACTCAACCGCTTCCTCACTGGCAAAGGCAATGCCCTTTCTATAAAGGGCATTTTGCAGCCCCATCACGCCTAGCCCAACGGGACGGTGCCGCATATTAGCTGTTCTCGCAGCCTCTGTAGGATAAAAATTGATGTCGATAACGTTATCCAGCGCACGCACGGCGACATGGATAGTGTCACGGAGCTTCTCAAGATCCAGAGTGCCGTCATCCTTCAGGTGGGAATCGAGCACGACCGAGCCAAGGTTGCAGACGGCGGTCTCATCAGCGCTGGTATTGAGCGTGATCTCGGTACACAGATTGGAACTATGGATGACCCCGGTATGATCCTGCGGACTCCGCAGGTTGCACGGATCCTTGAAGGTGATCCACGGGTGACCGGTCTCGAAGAGCATCTTCAGCATTTGCTTCCACAACTCGATGGCTGGCACCCGGTTACCCCATAGCTTACCTTCATCAACGAGGGACTCGTAGTGCAGGTAGCGCTCCTCGAATTTCCTGCCATAATTCTCGTGCAAGTCCGGCACATCGCTGGATCGGAAGAGGGTCCACTCCTGACGAGCTTCCATCCGCTTCATGAAAAGGTCGGGGATCCAGTTGGCCGTATTCATATCGTGGGTACGGCGTCGATCATCCCCGGTATTGCGACGCAGCTCCAGGAAGTCCAGCAGGTCGTTGTGCCAGGTCTCGAGGTAGGCACAACCCGAACCACGGCGCTTGCCACCCTGGTTCACGGCCACCAGCTGGTCGTTGTGCAGTTTAAGGAAGGGGATCACACCCTGGCTTTCACCGTTGGTGCCCTTGATATAGCTACCGGTGCCGCGAACGCTTGTCCACGACCCGCCCAGACCTCCGGCCCATTAGCTGAGGTAGGCGTTGTCGGCAATACCGCGCTGCATGATCGACTGGATGTTGTCGTCGACCTTGTAGAGGTAGCAACTGGAAAGCTGGCTGTGGAGGGTGCCGCTGTTGAAAAGAGTCGGTGTGCTGGAGCAGAACCGGCGGCTTTTGTAGAGCTGGTAGAGACGGATCACCCAATCTTCCCGGTTTTCCTGCTCATCGAGGAAGAGACCCATGGCCACACGCATCCAGAAGAGCTGCGGTGTTTCGAGACGGCGCGGCCGCTTGCCCGTCTTGTCCACGATCAGGTAACGGTCGTAAAGGGTCTGGATGCCGAGGTAGTCGAAGTCCATGTCGGCGGTCGGATCGAGCGCATCGGCCAGCTTTCCGAGGTCATATTCACGCAGTTTGGGGTTGACCCGCTCAATGTTCACACCATGGTGCAGGAGATAGCGAAACGCCTCCCGGTGGGCGGCGGCCAACTGCCCTACTCCGTCGCGTTCGATGCTCCAGTTAAGCACCTCTTCATAAATGTAGGTCATGAGGATCCGTCCGGCAAACTTCGCACAGTCGGCATCCTGCTCAATCAAAGTCTTGGCGTTGAGGAGAATGGTCCGGCGGAGGTCGTCCTCTGTCATTTCCGGGTAAAGCGAACGGCGCAATTCCGTTTCCAGTTGCTCCGGAGTCATGTCGAGGAAAAGTCCAACCCGTGCATACTGGATACGCAGGCGCAGGTCATGCCCGTCCCAGAAGTCAGTCGACCCATCATCGTGGGTCACGACAATCATGGAGTCCTGCTGCTGGGCAGATGCAGCGGCCTTTTCGCGCTCTTCCTCACGCAACCGGGAGCGGTGTGCCCGGTAAAGGATGTAGGCCTCGGCCACCTTGTAGTAGCCCTGGCGCATCAACTCTTCCTGCACGATGTCCTGGACATCCTCGATGTGCAGGCGCGAGCGGTTCAGTTCACGGACCCGCTCCGTTACCGCCCGGGCAATGTTCACCGCCGGTTCGGAATCCTGCTGGAGGGAAAGGAAAGCCTTGCGCACCGCGACCTCGATCTTGTCCTGGTTCCACGGCACTTCAGTGTTATTGCGGCGGATCAGCCGTGTGGTGAGTGGCACGATCCTGGTCTCACCCATGCGGATGGCACGGTGAGCAACGAGGCTGCGGGCCACATCATGGGCATTGAGGTCAATCAGCGCTTTCTCTATCAGCAGATACATGTCGCGTGCACCCAGGCTCAGCTCGCCTTCATTATCCACCTGGCTGGAAAGCCTCTGGGCTACCAGTTCGACCACCCGCGCTACGAACTGCCTGTTCTGCTCGGTAAAAATCTCCGTCTCGTGACGGGAGAGGAGCAGGTTGGTCAGGGCGGTGCCGACGGTTTCCGCAATCTCCTCAAGATTGAAGGCGACCTCGTTACCTTCGAGGAGGATGTGGATGCATTCACTATGGCCGTTGAGGATGCTTTTCAACGGGCGAACCGTTTCGAAGGATTCCGTCACCACATCCCGCCAGTTAAAGCGGAACTGTTTATCCTGTGGTGTGGCGGCATAGCGCTTCAGGGCGCGGTCTTCATCATATGGCAGGTTTCTAAACATGTATCTTCAGTCTTGTCTTCGTCCGGATGGCAGTTGATTGGGGTCTATTGATTGATAAGGTTGGCTAATGTAAATACCGTTAGGATATTCCTACTATTAATTCCTTATCGTCTCGGTGTAGGCAATAATTGCTTCTGTCAGCAGGTGCAGCTCTCCCAGCAGTTGGCACCCGATAGCATGGGACGCCGGAAGCCGCTCCGCCCGCTCGCTCGCAACCGCTTTAAAAGCGGGGGGTGGAGCGGGCCGGGCTTTGAGGGCTTCGAAATTCATGTCGGTGTAGGCAAAGTGTTCTGTCATGCGTTGATGCAAGTGTCGTAAGCGGGTCCGTGTCGCCTTAGCGCTCATACCGCGCCGCCGAAGCGGCTATTTTGTTATCCTTCACAGAGGATAATAGTTTAAGCTGTTTATTCTGGCTACAGCTCATCGTCATTGACCGATGCCAGGGCGCTGGCCTTTTGATATTCGGTGACACGGCCCTCGAAGAAGTTCTGTTCCTTCTTGATGTCCATCATCTCGGCCAGCCAGGGTAGCGGATTACCGATACCCGGGTTGAGCGGCGGGAGTCCGCAACCTTCGAGGCGGCGGTCCGCGATGTAGTCGATATACTGGATAAATTCGTCGGCGCTGAGACCCACCGCGTTGACGGGCAGGCAGTCCATGATGAAGTCCTTCTCCAGCTGCACAGCCTGGCTCATGAGGTCGACCAGTTCTGCCTTGAAGTCCGCGGTCCAGATATCCGGATTCTCGTCACGCATGGCGTTGAGCAACTCGCGGAACAGTTCGATATGGTTGGACTCGTCGCGCAGGGTGTAGCGGAACATCTGCCCGATGCCGGGGAACTTGTTCTGCCGGTAAAGGCTGAGGACCATGCCGAAGAGTCCGTAGAACTGGGTGCCCTCCATGCACTGCCCGAAAAGGAACATGTTTTTAGCGAGGGCCTGTTTGTTGGCGGTGTCAGTCAGGTCCATATCGCGACGCAGGCCGTAAGAATTGTCCGTCAGAAGCTTATTCTTGGCTGCGATCGTGGGGATATCCTCGAACATGGCCTCACACTCGTGAGGATTGAGACCAAGAGAGGCGATCATGTAGACCAGGCTGTCCGCATGGACGTTTTCTTCGTGGGCGTGGCGGCCGAGGACAAGTTTAAGCTCGGGCGCGGTCACAACCTCGCGCACCACGTGGAGGGTGTTGTCGCCAACGATTCCCTCGGCTGCACTGAAATAACCAACAGCCATTTTAATAATCCAGCGCTCAATGTCACTGATCGAGCCATCGGTACTGCGCCATTGTTCGCAGTCCTTGCCCATCGGAATATCCTCAGGCTCCCAGTGGTTGGACTTCATTGTCTTGTAAAGATCGTAAGCCCACTGGTATTTCAGCGGCAGGATGTTAAAGTACATTGTCTGGCGGCCATTGATAACTTTTTTGGCCGCATAAGCCTCTTCGGCCTTGGCGCGGTCGAGAGTGAATTCCTTATCTCCTATTTTGACGGCGGTTGTAGACATGGCAACGGATTGAATCATTAATGTTAGGCAGGAAGCTTCTGAGCTTCAACGAATTGGGTAAATGTGAGAGAGTGCTGCATCCTAGCTTACCAGATATTGTGATTTTT
>CAYQCG010000166.1:0-5222 GCA_964415925.1 uncultured Puniceicoccaceae bacterium
AGTCCTTCTGGACTGTTGCCCCAACTAGGTTTGAAGCATACCCCATGAATCGTCTGCAGAGAGCCGGTCTTGAGTAGAGCGCAACGCAAAAACGTGCTGTTTTAGTAAATAACAGGTAAAAAAAGGCCGTTTAATTACGTTAGGAATTTAAAAACGCTTAAGCCTTGGCAGATATGTATTTAGTTTTCTTTTCTCATAAGAACACCCTGGGCACCCCATCCAGATAGAATTCCATTAAGCGATTATTGGGAATGCCCGATACAAACCCGATACAAATTCACAGGCTAATTGCATGCATACATTCAGTTTATCCGCAGCCATAGGAGAATATCGTTTGCTCATTCTTTTGATGAGCATCTTTGGTTTCCTGTTGAGTGGTTGCCAGAACACACGACCGGAACTCCATGAACCGGAAGTCGAACTCTTTCAGCCTCACAACGTGTATTTGAAAAATGATTCGATTAATTCGATCCGGAGGGTAACACTGCTTCCTGTCTGGCAAAACTCAGATGACTATATTCTGGACACTGCCATCGAAGAAGCACTTTATGAAGAACTTCTCAAAACCCTACGTTTTGAGTTGAACCGTATCGACAAAACGAGCCTGGAAAAAATTGCAGACAAGCAAATGTTTGCCTCAAATGGTCATATACCGGCCGACCTGATTCCCGGAATCGCCCGTCATACCGGTGCGGAAGCTGTATTGCTGGTCGATCTGACAGCCTACTATCCATATCAACCGATCCGAATCGGCTGGCGTGCCAAGCTTGTGGAAGTCAATAAACAAAATATCTTATGGGCTTTTGACCATTTATTTGACGCCGGACACCCGGCTGTTGCACAAGCGGCCCGCCACTACGCCCGCACTGGTAACCGCAACCCCTTCCCTTTGGACCGTACACCGGGAATACTGCAAAGCCCAAGGCGTTTCGCACGTTTCAGCGCTTTCAGCATGTTCTCGACTCTGCCAAAACCACAACAGGCAGAACTGGCCGGGGAACCTGACAAGCCTTGACCCTCTGCTTAATCGACTTAAGTTAAAGTAATAAAATCCGATGGAAATAGAATCCGAAGCAGTGAATATTAATCCTATCAAGCGTAATGAAACCGTACGCTACGGCACGGTTTCCAAGGCCAAAAGTGATTCTGCCAATGTCGCACCGTCGGAAGGTGTAATTGACGACATTAATCGCAGTGATTTGGTGGAAAAACTAAGGGCTATGCCAGATGTTCGTCCTGAGGTCGTCGAACTGGGTCGCCGCTTGGCTAATAGCCCGGATTATCCCCCGGATGAACTGGTTGAAAAATTGGCTGAAGTGATTACCTCGATGCCCGACGATTTTGAAGACGAGGTTGTCGAAACAGTTCAATAAAGTAATCCGGACAGGACTGCCATCCTGGCACGTCCATCAAGCTTCGCTCATATAACGACCTGTATAGGTTTCACCAAGGTCATAAATTCTGTCTTTTGTAATACCGAAATCCAGATACCCTGAAAGTTGCCGAATATCACTAACTTCCCTTCCTTTGAGGTCTGACTGTTCTGTTTGATTTATCTCCTGTTGGGCCTCAATCTCCATCTGGCTAGCTTGTGCAGCTACTTTCAAATCTTGAGCAGATGGATCGGAAGGGGCCAATGCGGCAGCCCTGATACGACGCGCTTTTTCCAAGGTTGCTTCGGGATCCTCTTCTTTTGAGGTATCTATCTGAACGTCACCTCCAATTGCGTATTGCCTGCCATCAGGTCCCTCCTGGAACTCATAGAAGGGACCGGCAACGACCAGACTGCCACCGGTCAATACGTGTGCCTGTTCATGAGCGCGGACCTCACGGTCTCTCTGCTTGAGTTTTTCGATTTGGCGTATTTCACCCTTTGAAAGTGCCGCGCTGTCGGTAGCCCGGGGATTGGCTCCTCCTGTTTGGTATGCTCTACCCAAATTGATTGGTGAGAATTCCACAGGATACCCCGTTAAGGAAGATGCTGTGGGATAGAATGGTTTATTTCCGAGGCCTTCAATCATACAAAGTCCAGACTTCCAGCTAAGTCGGTTTGCACAGTCGTCTCCAAAATAAGAAACTTGAGCCTAATCTACACGTTTTCGTAAAGCGTTGGGTGAATACGCCGTTAAGTGTCACTAGGTTATATACAAGATCTAAAGAATTAGTAGTTGTTCAATTCGGACATGCTGGCTTAGGATACCCTTTCATACCGCTAGCGAGAAAATTCCATTATATCTTACTCTATAAGGCATGGCTTTTGAGAAAATCATCGTACTAGATGACGAACTGATCATCCGTAAATCTTTTGAACAACAGTTACGCAAACGCCATTACAGTGTTGCGACCGCGTCCACCCTTGCAGAAGCAGAAAGCTACCTTGCCAAGGATCAGTTTGATCTCATCTTCGCAGATGTGCGATTGCCAGATGGCGACGGCCGCCAGCTCCTGGAGCGTGTTGCGGAAGATCCCAATGGCCCCCTGGTTGTCATCATTACGGGTTTCGGTAGTATCGAGTCCGCTGTTGACTGCATGCGAAAGGGAGCCTTCGATTACATCGTCAAACCCTGCTCAATGGAGGAAATTGATGTTATCCTCAAGAAAGCTGAATCCTACAGCCAGCTGGTCAAGGTCAACCGCTATTTCAGTAATGAACAACTCGGGCCCAGTGAGATAGTAGGCAAAAGTCCACCGATTAAGCACCTCAGAAATATGATCAAGAAAGTGGCCGCCACGGAAGCCACTGTTTTGATCACCGGAGAAAACGGTACCGGCAAAGAACTGGTTGCGGGTGAACTCTACCGACTGAGTCCACTTTCGGGACAACCCTTCATTAAAGTCAACTGTGCTGCGATCAGTGAAAGCCTCATAGAATCAGAATTTTTCGGGCACGAGAAAGGCTCCTTTACGGGAGCCACGCAAAGACGCGAAGGCCGTTTTGAACTGGCAAATAACGGCACTATCTTGCTCGATGAAATAGGTGAAATTCCGCCTCGTCTGCAGGCCAAGTTACTCCGGGTCCTGCAGGAACACGAATTTGAGAGAGTCGGCGGCACCCGCACCATCAAAGTAAACGTCCGGGTTCTTGCCACAACCAATCGCAATCTGGCAAAAGCTGTCGAGCGGGGCGAATTTCGTGAGGACTTATACTACCGGCTTAACGTCTTCCCGATTGGTGTGCCTGCTCTACGAGAACGAAAAGAGGATATTCTCCAACTGGCCGAAACCTTTCTGGAACGTTTCTCACGTAAACACGGGATGAAAATACCGGGTTTCAGTCAAACCGCAGTGGATATGTTGCTTGCTCATGACTGGCCCGGAAATGTTCGTGAGTTGCAGAATACAATTGAACGGGCGGTTATCCTTTCGGAAGGTCAAGGCCCGGTCCAGAGTGGCGCTCTCGGACTTTTACCGGCAAAACTGGTTCGTGATACCGAAAGGCCTGCGGTTCCTCTGGAGTCCGCATCCTCATCGGCAATACCAGCGGAATTTGCTACGGAAAGCAACGAAGTGGCTGAAATCAAACCTGTTTCAATTGAAAACGGTAATGGCTCTAACGGGGCAACTCAAACTCTAGAGGAGATCGAAAAAGAACACATCTTACAGGTTCTTCGGAAGACTGGAGGCAAACGTGCGGAAGCTGCAGAAATTCTGGCAATCAGCACCCGTACTTTAAGAAACAAAATCAATCAGTACCGACTCGAAGGGGAATTGATACCCTGACGGAAAATTAACGCCAGCTTTCCAAATTTTCCTCAAATCACACGACAGTCAGTCGATAAGACTATAGATCGTTTACGGATGGCACATACCTCCTGAAAATTGATAAGTCGACCGACTAATAGTATGACCGAGCAAATCTTACCTTTTACACTCGAAGAAATTGAATCCATGGTGATTGAATCCGTGGATAAGTTTTTCACGACCATGATAGAGACTCAGATTTTGTTTACTGGCTCTCATTCCATGGACGATGAATTCCGCCTCTCCCAGAAGCCCGTCCCATTGTTGAAGGAGTCCAGTGCCATGATTGTAGGAATGGTTGGTTTCATCGGTGATATCAACGGCGTGATCAACCTCTATATCAATGAGCCGAGTGCCATTGAACTTACATCAAAATTACTGGGGATGGAGCATGATGAGGTGGTTAACGAAGGTTTTGAAGTGGTCAATGATGCATTAGGTGAAGCCAGTAACATGATCGTTGGCACATTCAAGAACACCGTATGTGATCATGGTCATCAATGCAGAATGACAGTACCGTCAATCGTACGGGGAAACAATTTTACGATTGAAACCCCCGACACGGTCTTTCGTCGCATCTATGAATTTAACACTTTGGGTTCACAATTTGTTGCCGATTTAACAATGAAATTTGGCGATTAACACCTGGCACGTTTCTATTCTCAAAAATCATGTTCAGCACTTCTACAGCTAGTTCCCAACTTAAGATACTTACAGTTGATGATTCACGCGCTGTTCGCATTATTGTGAAGAAAGCGTTCAAAGCCTATAATGTAGAGATTATCGAAGCTGCAAATGGTGTCGAAGGTCTCGCTGCCGCGAGCAAGGACAATCCTGACCTGATTCTCTTGGATGTCACCATGCCAGTCATGGATGGTATAGAGATGCTCACCAAGCTGAAATCAGACCCCAGCCTTAAAACCGTTCCGGTCATAATGCTTACAGCTGAAGCCGGACGTGAAATGGTTTTGAAAATCGCAAAACTTGGAATTCGTGATTATATTGTAAAACCATTTAAAGAAGATGTATTAAGCGAAAAAGTCGGTCGTGTCATCGACCTGAGGCCTATCAGTGACAGTCGCGAGACCCGCAAAAAACTCACTGACGCATGTAACATCCTAGTTGTGGACAACAAACCGGCAATCATTGAGCAAATCAGGAACGGTTTAAAAACTGAAACCTGGCAAGTCCATGGTGTTGGCTCCACCGGTGAAACAATCGACTACTGCCACAAACAAGTACCGGACGTAATCCTTATCAGCCTGAGCCTGGAGGATGACGCGGCCTACACCCTATTCCGCCTGCTACGATCCAACATGAAGACCAAGTATGTGCCCATTTTTGGATTGGCTGTCACAACCGACCATCATGCACAACAACAGGCTCAGCAGTGTGGCTTTTCATCTCTGGTACCCAAGCCGATAGATTTAGAAGAGCTGGAAGGTAAAATAGCAAAGGCAATCAATCTGGATACTACTGAA
>CAYQCG010000167.1:0-5220 GCA_964415925.1 uncultured Puniceicoccaceae bacterium
GCACTGGAGCTGGATGCAGGAGTAGCTGAAGGAGTGTGTCGGAAGCCCGATTGTCCTGAATCTTTTTGGTTACACAGGGGTGGCTACATTGTCTGCCGCGGTGATGGGGGCGAAGGTGACCCACCTGGACGCTTCGAAACCGTCAGTGGCCTGGGGCAAGGACAACCAGAGCCGCAGTGGTCTCGATAAGGCGCCGATCCGCTGGCTGCTGGACGACGCGCTGAAGTTTGTAGCGCGGGAGAAGCGGCGCACGAGCCAGTATGAGGGCTTACTGCTGGATCCGCCATCATTTGGAAGGGGACCACGGGGGGAAGTCTGGAAAGCGGAAGAGCGCCTGCCGAAATTGCTGAGTGCCTGCGGTGACCTGTTGTCACCTGACGCGAGATTCATGATCCTGACGGTCTATAACCTTGAAGCTTCCCCGTATATGCTGCGTAACCTGATGGAAGAAGCCCTTGAGGGCAGGAGCGGGACGATCACGGTGGGCGAGCTTGCACTGAAGCATGCCGGCGATTCCCGGCTGCTTCCACTCTCCATTTATGCCCGCTGGGAGGCCTGAGCGATGTCGTATCATACAACAGATCCTTATGGCGTTACAGAGCTGAATCCATCGGAAGCGCGCCTTGAGTCATTATTGAAAGGACTGCAGGAACAGGATGATGCCGAGCATCCGGATGTTTCACTGACGCACGATACGGGCTGGACACTGACGGCCTATCCGAAAGGTACGCTTACGTGGGAGAATCTCAGTCATGCGGAAGGTAGACGTAAGCTATTACGCTTCCTGAATGCAGAACAGATACTCGAATACTGGCTGCTCCTGGCCAGTGGACAGATAGACGTAATTGAAAAGCTTCCGTGGGAAATCGCGGACTAAACGGAGGAACGCTTTTTCCTGACTATGGAGATGACAAGCAGGATTCCAAGCAGTGCAACCAAGCTGTAGGTTTTTGGCTCGGGAAGCGATTTCACCGGAAGGGAGACAGAGGCGAGTTTCTGAGTATTAGCGGAATAATCAGTCCGATAATCAGCGTCAGGAGTGCGTTCTGAATCAGTTGCCGCCAAGAGGCTGCAAGAGAGGGAAGAAGATGCTTGATTATTGGCTGAGAGGTCACCAGCGTACCCATGCGTAGAGAGCATTAACGCTAGTATATCGAATACGTAAGAAATTTTCATATGAAGACAGTGTAAGAGTGACAGTAGTAATCTTATAGTCTCCGAATCTGTCATTTGTGCTTCAGATATGTTACGGGAATGTAAATAATATATACCTTAACTATCATCATACCTTTTAGTTATGCGGCCTAGGGGGTGTTCCCTATTTGTAACACTCGTTAAGGGTAACCTACAGGACAGCTTAATAATCCCGTGTTTATAACAAGACAGAGCTAAAGCTTATAGCGTCTTATAATGGCTAATGAGAGAGCCAGAGCGATAGATACAGCGTAAGTTGCCGGCTCAGGGACAATAGCGAAATTATCCATCCAGAGGTCACGACCTTCATTATCACCGATTGTTGTATCAATGCTCAGGGCAATTGAATCAACTGCGGTGAAGTCTGCAGCAACATTGAAACTAGAGAAAGGAATCAGGAAAACCTGCGGCTCACTGACGATATCATTAAGGACAAAACTTGAGCTATAGAAGTTACCGTTATTTTCCACCGTGATGGTTGCAAGAGTATCATCGAGTAACGGAGCCACATTCGTCGGCACATCGATGTTCATGAGGGTGAAAGTAAAATTATCGCCGCCCTGAGTGAGATCAAAATTATCGAAGCCGTCATAGGTGAGGCTGGTGGTGCTTTCAATGAGTGCATCATTATTGATACGGAAGACGTTAGCCGGGGCAAAGTTGATACTGACGGCGGAACGGTTGGGCGTGGCCTCTACGCCTGCGGGATCGGAACCGGTAGCAAATCCGTCAATTTCGACCGTACGAGTACCGGATCCGGCGAGATCAAAAATCGTCCCTGAAGCCGGGCCGGAAATATTATCAACAACTGTGGTAACCCCGATAACCTCCGGCTGGACTTCGATCAGACCTGGATCCGATCCAGCGAGATTGGTTTTCGTACGAAAGTCGTCAATGACGAGTTGTGCGTGGGATGTAGATGCGGCAGCCAGAATCCCCGCGAGGAATGCAGAAAATTTTATCATTGGAATTATAACAGTAATTAAGCGTGCGACAGGCTGACAGAATAATACAATCAGATGGCGATCTGGCATCATTAACGTTACAGCAAAGTAAAATATGCATATAAACTTATTGACTGTTTGCGAAAAAGCCCGGTTCTGGTGCGCTTCTGGGAGTGAGTGGGGAGAAATTTTCTAGAGGGCTAGGGTAAGTCCTTGTGCTCGAAGCGGTCGCCGGAATCAAGGGATTCAGGGTAATCATTCTTGAGGTATTCAAGGGCTTCCCTGTCATCGCGGAGGTAGGCGTTGAAGAAGTGGAGGGCTCCTGCACTGATGGCATCCACATGCCTTTGGTCGTGTTCTTTTTCCTGGCTTTTTCCGAGTCGACGGCCCCCGAAGGTGGCGTGATCGGCGTTTTGGAGGACGAGTAAGTATTGCGGAGGGCCGTCAATTTCACGATAGGGGGTGGTGCGTTGTTCCGGATCAAAATTATCTGACCGGTTGAGCGGGTCACCGTCCCTGGTGCCGGTCATGTGAAAGAGGGGGATGTCGATATCCTGGTAGGCGCGGTCTGCATCCCAACGACGGTTATCGGGACGGTTGGGGCTCAAGACCAGTCCAGACTTGATGCGCGGTTCGTTGTATGAGGTATAAAGCAGGCCCATGCGCTCACCGGAGGCAGCGAGGGTGCTGCGACCCCCATATGAATGGCCCATCATGCCGAGGGCATCGAGGTTGAGGTGACGGCCGAAAAGATTGTCTTTCTCATTGATCTCAACCAACTGGTCGACAACGAAGGGTATGTCGTTGTAGCGGTCACGGGCGGCGCCAGGTTGGCGGGTGGCAGCGCGCATGGACTCCATGATTTCATTGCGACGCTTGCCCTCCCAGATGGATTGGTCCGTGCCGATGTGCTGGAGGTGGAAAGTGATGTAGCCGTTCTCCGCCAGCAGTTGCCCCAGATAGGCACCGCCCTCAACAGAGCCACCCAGGCCGTGAGAAAAGAGCACCACCGGATGCATGCCGTCGAGTTCCTCCGGGTAGTAGACCTTGTAGGGGACATCGCGTTTGCGTTCGGAATCGTGAAACGTGCCGTAATCGGTCTGGAAACCGGCTATGAGATAGTTTGCGGCCAGTAGAGAGCTGATGGCGAAAAGGCTTTTCATAATGCCCGATTGAACACCGGAGACAAGGTCTGGTTACAGCCTCGTCTCAATTCTCGTCGTCCAACCATTGTCGTGCTGTTACTTCATCCTCGAACACCTTAGCGTCGTAGCCGTTGTTCTGGCAGACTGTTTCAAAGAAATCCAGGTCAGGTATGCGGAAACCTGTTCTGGATGTGATTATCGCGATACGGACTGATTTGCTAATCCCGCATTGTGCATAAACCTGTGGCAAGTAATACAGATCGGTGATTGTCATATCGCTTTCGAGGTCACGGTGATCCTCAATGACCTTCCTCAATCCGGAGGCATTCAGTTTATTAGCATATTCAGCGATTATAGCGTGGGCATCTTCTACGGTTACAGAAGGCGCTGTTTTCATAATAAAAATGCCTGCTTGGGAATCTATGGAAAATGTGGCTTTCAAATTATGCGGCTTCATCGATATTAGAAGAACTTAAAATAAGTAAACCTGTCTTCAAATTACCTTATGGAGTTTATCGGGTTTATTGTAAAGTTATTTCGTCAACAAAATTAACAATATATAGTGTTTAAATATAATCATGGTTTGAGCGTATCCCAGACTACTCGCTGGATTAGAATAACCCTAGTTGCGCATCCTCGCCGTTGTCCTCGGCCTGCTTGAGTTTCTTCTGGCGCTGGCGGAGGATGTTGTGGGAGGAATCGTCGGACTCGAGTTTGGCGAGGACGTCTTTTGCGCGGTCGATGACACTCTCGGGCAAGCCGGCGAGGCGAGCGACCTGGATGCCGTAGGACTTGTCGGCGGCCCCTGGCACGATCTGGTGGACGAAGATGATCTGGTCGTTCCATTCCTTGACCGCAACGGAGTAGTTGCGGACCCGCTCGAGTTGCCGGCTGATTTGTGTCAGTTCGTGGTAGTGGGTGGCGAAAAGAGTTCTCGGACCGGCTGCTTTTTCGCCGTGAAGGTATTCGACGACAGCCCAGGCAATGGAGAGTCCGTCATAGGTGGCGGTGCCCCGGCCGATCTCGTCGAGAATGATGAGGCTACGCTCAGTAGCGTTATTGAGGATGTTGGCGGTCTCGGTCATTTCGACCATGAAGGTGGAATTGCCGCGGGCGAGTTCATCGCTGGCTCCGACGCGGGAGAAGATGCGGTCGACGAGGCCGAGGTGGCACTTCTGGGCCGGGATCCAGCAGCCGACCTGGGCCATGAGGACGATGAGGGCGACCTGCCGGATGTAGGTGCTTTTACCCGCCATGTTGGGACCGGTGATGAGGCCGATCTGCTCCGTATCCGCAATCAGGGTACAGTCATTGGGGACAAAAGCGTGGCTTCCCCTGACCTGTGGCCGGTCGAGACGCCGCAGCATCTGCTCAACGACAGGGTGGCGGCCGGCCTCGATTTTCAAGGTGAGGGAGTCATCCAGTTTCGGGCGGCAGTAGTCCCAGGTGCGGGCGAGTGTACTCCATCCGGCGTAGACGTCGAGTTCGGCAAGCGCCTGTGCGGTTAGCTCCAGCGCTTCGGTCTCCTGGAGGATGCGCTCGATCAGTTGGCCGAAGAGGATCTCCTCGCGGGCGAGGGCTTTTTCTTCTGCACTGGCGATCTCCTCTTCCTTTTGCTTGAGAGCCGGTGTGACGAAGCGCTCGGCATTGACCATGGTCTGCTTGCGGGTGTAATCATCCGGAACACGGTCGAGATTGCTTTTGGTGACCTCGATAAAATAACCGAAGGCGCCATTATATTTGATACGGAGGTTCCTGATGCCGGTACGCTGCTGTTCAGAGGCTTCGAGGTTGGCAATCCACTTGCGGTTGTCGCGGGTAAGGCTGCGGTAGTGATCCAGATCATCATCGTAGTCCTTGCGGATGACATTGCCGTCTTTTAACTGGGCGGGGAGTTCGTCGTTCAGGGCGTGCTCCAAAAGCAGCCTGAGATCGGT
>CAYQCG010000168.1:0-5195 GCA_964415925.1 uncultured Puniceicoccaceae bacterium
GCTGTGTGCTCGGAACATAGAGACCGTCCTGCACGTAGGCATAAGGTCGAGGGCGGCCAAGACTGGCCCTGAAAACATTCACGGTGATTCCCGAAAGGGCACCCGCCAGCAGGCAGGTTAGTGCAATCCGCTTTATCCGGGTATTCTTCCGGATGATGCCAATAACAAGTAGTGTTACGGCAAGATACACAGGGCCTTTGGGAAAGTCACCCCATTCGCTGATAAACTCAGCCATACTCCTGACCCACGTTTCACCGTCCGTCCGCAAGGCAATCAGCCAGGGATCCTCGTGTGGCTCCATTAAATATGCCGCCAGGAGAAACAAAATCGCCATTCCGGATAGAGCAAAGCGTCTCGCTCGCAGAACATTACCTGTCTCCTTGAAAAGCGAGCCGAGTAGCCTGAGGGTCTTCATACTTGAGTAATAGTTACTAACAAAAGCCTATGCCTCCATGACTTTCAATAATTCAGCCTTCAGCTCATCATATGTACGGGTAACAGGAAATTCAGGAAAATCATCAATCACATTTTGCGGGGGTGAGTAGAGAATCCCAGTGTCAGCGGCTTTCAACATGGTAACATCATTGTAGGAGTCACCGGCAGCGATCACCTTGAAATTAAGGGTTTTGAAGGCTTCCACCGCTCTGCGCTTATGGTCTTTCTGGCGCAGCAGGTAGTCTGATATCCGCCCGTCTGCCCCAACTTTCAGTTCGTGGCAAAACAGGGTAGGATGTCCCAGTTGAGCCATTAATGGTGCGGAGAACTGTAAAAAGGTGTCCGAAAGGATGACCAGTCGCGTTTGGGTTTGCAGCCAGTTAACAAATTCACTGGCGCCCGGCAGGGGATGCAGATTCTTGATCGCATCATAAAGTCGTGGCAAGGTCAGCTCATGCTTATCCAGAAGTGCCAGGCGGTAACGCATGAGGGTGTCGTAGTCGGGCTCGTCGCGGGTTGTCCTGCGCAGGGCATCAATCCCGGTCGCTTCCGCTACGGCAATCCAGAACTCGGGCAGTAGGACGCCCTCTAGGTCAAGGCAAACGAGGTGCATTATTCTTCAGTTTGCGCTTTATGCTCCCCACTCTTCAGCCGAGTGCAAATCATTTCGACCACTTCTTCGAGACTCAGGTTTGTATTGTCGATACTCCACGCATCTTTCGCTGGCTGCAAGGGTGCTGCCTTGCGTGAACTGTCAATCGCATCCCGCTTTCGTATATCATCAATCAACCCCTCTGTTTCACGACGGGTTGTGCGCGCATCGGCTTCAGCGGTCAGAAAAATCTTCAGGTCTGCTTCCGGAAAGATCACCGTTCCAATGTCCCGCCCCTCCATGATCAGGCCGGCAAAGCCGTTACTGCGAGCGACAACAGCTTGATCGCGCTGGTAGTTTTTTAAGCTGTTACGCACGACCGGGAGAGCAGCATAGACGGATACCAGATGATTTACTTCCTTACTACGCAAGTCTTCCGGGGCGATCAGTTTTCCGCTCAAAGCTGGCAGCGCTTCACGTCCTTTAATCATTGTGCCTAATTCTTCAATGGCATCTTGGATAGAAACGAGATCCTCCGCTCCGATGCCTTTTTGTAGAAAATGGTAGGTCACAAGCCGGTAATGTAAGCCGGTGCTGACGAACAGGTATTTTAAGCGTTCGGCTACCTCGCGTGCGGTCGAAGTTTTACCCGACGCCGCTCCACCATCTATCGCTACTATCCTGAAGGATTCACTCATGCGAATCCTTCCATAGCCGGTCCAACACAGTAAAAAATCCGGGAAACGTTTTCCGGCAGCAGAGCGGATCTTTGATTTGGAGCCACGATTTTCCGTTACCGAGTAAATCATGGCATCCCAGAATAGCAAAGCTCATAGCGAAACGGTGATCCTCATAGGTTTCAATTTCGGTCAGACCGTATTTGGCAATTTCCTGCATTGAGTCCCGATTACCGCATATCTTCAGGTAATCTTCACCCTCTTCCACTTTCTGTCCCAGTTTCCGCAGTTCTTTCGCCATTCCTGCAACGCGGTCGGTCTCCTGTTTGCGGGTGTGGCCGATACCTGAATTGGTCACGGGAAAGGGCAGTAGTGGTGTGAGTGCCGCCAAGGTCAGGAACGTATCGGAGAAAGGGGAGAAATCGATTTGGAGTTGATCCAGCTCATTGTAGCCGAACTCACTGGTCCAGCCCGTGTCCGATCTATGGATACGCAAACCCGTTTTTGAGAGCACTTCTGCAAACCTGGCGTCACCTTGCAGTGGTATTTCAGGTAGATTTAGGACCTTTACGGTTCCCTTCGAAGCAAATGGTAGTGCCAGGAAATAACTCGCTGCCGTGAGGTCCGGTTCCACAGGGTAGGGGCTCGCCGTAACCCCCTCAAACTGTTTGATGACCTGCTGCGTCAGTTCCACGAATGCTGGGCGTACACCGGGACTTTGCAGTTCGATTGGCTCCTTCGTGTGTGGAGCAACCATCATGAGGGCACTCAGAATCTGGCTGCTTTCAGTGGCGTCGACATTGTAGCGTCCTCCTTTTAAGCCTGTTGTTTCCACCGTAAAGGGAATATGGCCCTTTGTCTGATGAAAAGTAAACCGTGCTCCCATTGCGGTCAGGGCATCTGTCAGACCCTGCATAGGACGCTTCGTCATCGCATCGTCACCTTCCACCGTATAGCGCCCGCCTTTATGCAAGCAGAGCAGGGCAGTCAGGAAGCGCGCCACCGTGCCGGCATTACCGACCTGCAGGGTCGCTTCGGTATTAGGGATGATGCCGCCTTTGCCTTCGATAGTAATAAGCGTCGCATCAGCATCCGCATTAACGGCAAAGCCAAGTGATCTGAGCGCATCGCACATTAACCATGTATCCCGGCTGAAGAGGGCTCCATTCAGAGTGACGGTATCCCCGCGAAGAGCCGCCAGTATCAGGGCCCTGTTCGTTATGCTCTTTGATCCGGGAACTGATACGGTCCCTTTGGCAGCTTTTATGAAAGGTTTTAAAGGATAGGGGTCGGACAAGCTCATGGGCGTAGGCTCTCGCGGAAGGCTTTTCCTCGCTCCAGCATGTTTGCAATTTCCATGTATTGCTCATTGGCCAGAGCAGAGCGAAATCGGTGTACCTGGTCATCCAGTCCTTCAAGGGAACGCAGGATTTCGTCGCGGTTTTGCTCGATGATCGATTTCCAGATGCCCGGGCTGCCGGCTGCAATCCGCGTTGTATCCTTTAAGCCATTACCGGCATAATTCCGCCAGTCCTTTTTTTGTTCGGCCAGATGTGTGCAAAGTACTGTTGCCAGTATATGCGGTAGGTGACTGATGTTGGCTACGATCTCGTCGTGTATCTCCGGCGTCACCGTCCGGACTTCCATATCCAGCTCTTTCCAGAGCCGGACAACCGCTTCAACCGCTTTTTCATTTGTATCCGTCAACGGCGTGACAAAGCATGGTCTTCCCTTGAATAGTTCGGGGTCGGCATTCTCAAGTCCGCTTTTTTCTGAACCTGCCATAGGATGACTACCGACAAAATGGCTGCCTTCTGGCATGAGAGCATCACATTTACGACAGACCAGGCTTTTGGTGCTTCCAACATCGGTTACAATTGCACCATCGCCCAGATGACCTGCAATTCTCTGACAGAGTCGGTGGATGACTTCAACCGGTGCGCAGATTACACACAAGTCACAGTCTTTAACCGCATCTTACGGATTTGTGAATGCAGTCTCACACCATTCGCTTTTTTCACAGGCAAGACGCACTTCTGCCCTACGTGCCCAGACGGTAATGCGGTTGGCTAAACCCTTCTCATGGAGTGCCATACCCAGCGAGCTTCCCAGCAGGCCTGGCGCCAGTATGCAAACTTGCTTGAACACTTTGGCAAATTCACTCAGGCACTGTCTGGATGTCCAGTCTATTTACTGTGCTTCTTGATAGACTTTATATTATTAATAGCTTAATATCGTATTAAATGCCGAAGATTCGTGATCCATATAAAGCACGTGAAAGAAGAGAGGTCCGCGAGCGTTGGACTAAACGCTTGATCATAGCCACGGTCATTATTCTTGTATTGGCAGCTTCTGTCCTGATTCCTCGTTTACTGGGACCGAAGCCAATCGATCACAAAGCTCTTAATTCTTCAGTTTTTGAAGGCAATGTTAGTGATACCAGTGAGCAAATTGATCGGTTGGAGAAGCAATTACAACAGGCATTAGCCAACAATGATGACTTCGATCAGACCCTGAAACTTTATAACGCCCTCTATCAGGCCCACTCCGAATACTTTCAGGTCGCTCCATTATCCGAACGATTTACCGCAGAAGAGGAAATGAAGTCACTGGAAACGCAGATGCATAACTTTGCGTCCGAACCGTTATATTCACAGTCGAGGGAATTGGAGAATGAAGCTACCTCTGCGCTGGAAAGAAACGAGATGGCTATTGCTGAAGTCGCTTTAGAAGAAAGTCTTTCACTTCAGGAAACAATTCATCAAGAATACAATAGGAGTCGATTCACTGATGGTAACCGCATTAACAGGTTACAACAAAAACTGGAGGACATTCGTGCCACACCCTTGAAACGTCAGATTCAAGAACTCCGCCTAAGTGGGAGAAAGGCACTAGAGAACGAACATTGGGATCAGGCACAGTCCGCCTTCGATGAGGCACTTCGGATACAAATAGAATTGAATGGATTATACCCTGAATCCCACTTTGCCGGCAGTAGCCGGTTGGAACTCCTGCGAATCGAATCCGGATCTGTGGAGGCTGCTAAAGCCGCTTTACAGGTTGATCATTTACTCGCTGAAGCAAGGGAGTTTGCGGATCAAAATGATTATGAGTCAGAAGCTGAAAAGCTGGCCACAGCGCTCAGGATACAAAACCACCTGAACAACACATTTAGTAAAACCTCCTATGCATCCAATCCCAAGGCACAGTTAATCGAAATAGATTGGTTAACCGCACTGAGCCGGAGCGATTTTGAGAAGATCAGAGAACTCGATGTTAATCTTTCTGTTTTATTAGGTAGTGAGCATACAGCACACTCCAGAGTTGTCATTGCAGATTTATTTCAAAGCCTTCAGAGATTCAGGCAAAAATTCAAAGGGAGCCGGTTATGGGATGACAAACTTTGGGAGCGCATAAACTTTCTGAATACAGTTGCTGAACAGATAGACTGGATTACCAGCCATGTTCGAGCACGACTTTTACCTGCTTCT
>CAYQCG010000169.1:0-5181 GCA_964415925.1 uncultured Puniceicoccaceae bacterium
TGCCCGGCCAGAAGATATTCCAGGAACCCTTTCGCGTCCTCATCTGCAATGAGGTCACCGGCAAATTCATAGATGTATCCGAATCCACGAGTGTAGATGAGATTGTAGTGCCTCCGGCTGTCTGCATAAAAAACAGTCCGTCCATCCGGTCGTTTCCCTTTGTTCGTTTGCGTGAGCTGTTTTAAACGCTCACGCATCCATTCCGCATCCTCTTGAAATGATTGATCTGCGGGTAAATAGGCAGAACGATTATCTGCAGAAATGGGCTTGATTAGTAAACCTAATGCTGCGGTCGCAAAGAAGAGCCTGTTGTGGATTGGTCGTTTGATTATCATGTCAGTGGCAGTTGATATCAGGAAGGATCTCAAATAATAATATGACTCCTGGTTGCTCTCTATCTGGTTTCAATATGGCGTTCATATTCAGGTCTTTTAGCCCAGATGCTAAAATAAGGTTCATAACGCTCATCGTCACGCCAGAAATGTCTGGGAGTATCTTCGGTTACCCGACCTTCCGGGTAGTCCTTTCCTGCAAAGCTCATATCAACGGAGTGGTCCCATTGTTTGAAGTAGGCCGTCAGCAGGTTGAACATATCCGGATTGGACTCTGAAATATCCCTCGATTCAGCGGGATCGGTCTTCAAGTCATATAGGGTGAATTTTTGCCGCTCTCTATCGTCGAATCTGAGTTTGTAATTATTGTAAACTACAGCGCCTGTTCTCTGGAATCTGAAGGGTATGGGCGATTCACGGTAATCGGTTTCGCCTTCGAGATGAGGTACCAGGCTGATGCCATCCACGGTGTCCAGCATGACAGAGTCTGGCAGGTTGAGTATATCGGCAATCGTTGGGAATATGTCCATGGTTGAGGCAGGATAATCTGTAATCTTCGGGTCCAGTTCAGCAGGCCATTCTATGATTCCAGGAACACGAAGACCGCCTTCCCACACGGAGCCTTTGTTCCCTCTTAGCCCTCCAACTGTGTCCGGCTCTATATTTGGCAAACCACCATTGTCGCTGCAATACCATACGATCGTATCCTCGGCAACCCCGAGCTTTCGCAAGCCTGCTCTCAACATGCCAACGCTGCGGTCAAAGGCCACAAGTTCTCCATAATGGTGCTGGCTGTTCTTATCGAGTTCTTCAAAGGCTTGGCTGTCCTTGTCCAGCGTACGGAAAGGGCTGTGCGGTGACCCATCCCAGATGACCGCAAAAAATGGCTTTTTGCTTTGGGCCGCAGTCGTAATAAAATCCAGCGCTTCTTCAACAATTACTTCTGATGAAGTGCCTTGGAATTCTTCAAACTTACCCTCACGGCTCATTAAGGGATTCAGATCAAAGTAATTCGTCACTGTCAGCCAGATATCAAAACCATAAACTCCAGGGTTGTAAGGATCATTGCCTAATACAGGAGCACCCGGCCCCCTCAAACCATTCAAATGCCACTTGCCGAAATGGCCGGTCGCATACCCCGCCGATTTCAAGGCTTGCGACAGAGTCTTTTCCTGCCGCCGCAAGGCATTTCCGTGCCCTGGGACACCTGACCGATTGGGGCTGCGCCCGGTCAGGACACTTGCACGTGTCGGTGAACAAACCGCCGAAGCGGCATAGAACCGGTCAAAGCGGACACCGTTGGCTGCCATCGCATCTATATTGGGTGTTTTTAATACTGGATGGTTGTAGTAACCGGTTTGTCCCCATCCCTGGTCATCGGTCATGATCAGGACAATATTGGGTTGAGGCTTGGCCTCTAAAGTAGCACCTAGAGCCAGAACGATATGTAGTGCGATTATATGGAATATGGTTTTCATCATCTAGAACTCGTGGTCGCTTATCTTTTCGTAACTAAAATCTCCACCCTTTATAAGCCTTACACCTCCCCAGCTGTTAACTCTTTCCATTTCAACAGCAGTGGCAGCCTCGGCTTTGTATAAGCTGTATAACCGCTCAATCATCTCAGGATGCTTACTGCTGAGATCATTCTGCTCTGCTGGGTCTTCAATCAGGTTGAAAAGCATCATGTCCTTGCTCATATCCCCATAGAATACACCGGGAAATTCTCTTGCCTGTTCAGGTTGGGCGATAATCGTGACTCCGTCCGGTCTTCTTGGATCCTTGGTGATATCGAATGTGAGCCCACGATTATTCGGCTCAACAACATGCAGCCGCCATTCTTGGGTCGTAACCGTCCTTATCGTTTCACCCTGCATCCCGAAGATCGCTTCGTGTTGGCTGACTGCACCTCGTCTTGTCAAGAGTGGCATAAGGTCATGTCCATCGATATCAATGGTTGTATCTCTCTTTAACCCATAGTGGTTCACCGCTGTCGGCAATATATCAACCATAGCGGATAGGCCGTCATTTTCAATGCCTGCAGGAATTACGCCGGGTTGCCAGGCGATAAAGGGTACCCGAAGACCGCCCTCCCAGGTGGTTCCTTTCATTCCGCGAAGACCTCCGCTATTTCCGCCATACCAGGGTCCGTTATCGGATAGAAATAATACCAGGGTGTTTCGCTCAACTCCCAGCTTACCTAATTCAATCAGTATTCGCCCAACTGAATAATCGAGTTCCCGGATGACGTCATGGTAAAGATCGTCCGGTGTTTCGAGCGTCCAAAACTCTTCCGATGCAGCTAGTGGCTTATGTGGCATGGCGTGTGCCAGATAGAGGAAGAATGGCTTGTTTTCGCGTACGGATCGCGAAATAAAATCAATTGAACGTTCCGTGTAACGGTCTGTCAGGGTCGATTGGGCTACCGGATACTCTGCAACTCGTTCGTTTTCCACCAGCTGGACCGGGCGCATGTCATTCGAGTATAGAATGCCGAAATACTCGTCGAATCCATGGCGTGTCGGGAGAAATTCCGACGTATGCCCCAGATGCCATTTTCCAATATGTGCGGTGTTGTAACCGGCGTCATCAAACAGCTCCGCCAGCGTTTCCTCTTCATGAGGCATCCCAAAACTGTTCAAACCCGCATCCGGAGCAGGATTCTGAAATACTCCGTTATGGTAGGGGTATCGACCGGTCAGTAAACTTGCCCTGGACGGTGCGCAATACGGAGTCGGAGCGTAAAAGCGCGTCAGCCTGGCGCCCTCATTCCCCAATCGGTCGATATTCGGGGTCGGGGCTCTCTCCGAGTCATCTCCAAAACCTTCTACATCCCCATATCCTAAATCATCACAGAGTATAATGATCAGGTTGGTGGCTTCTGCCGCAGTAAGGTTATGCACCATCGCAGGCACTAAGGCGCATATCACAAGCGCGAATGTGAAGGGTATCTCTCTTAACATAAATCAGGTATTTTCGGGTTCGATTCTCTCGCTGACAGCATCTCTTTTCTGTTCACGAATTTTATTTTCTTCCGTGTTGCTGACTGACGGATTCCACCGCTTGAATGGCACAAGCATGGGCTCCGCCATCTCATCCAGCCAGGCATCATAGATCGACTGCATCTTGCCCGTGATTTCCGGGTAGGTTGAGGCAAGGTTGTGCCGCTCTGTCGGATCGGAATTTAAATTAAAGAGCTCTAGGTCACCTTTCTCACCGTAGAGCTTCCAGTCACCGGATCGGATTGCCCAGGTTCCGCGGTCTGACGCTTCACTCCAGTAAAGATTTCTCGGCTTGGCGGCCGCTTGTCCCGTCAGCAGGGGGAGCAGGCTGATACCGTCGAGTGGTTGCTCAACCGGCGATGGTATACCGGCCGCATCCATTGCAGTCGGCAGGATATCGATTGTGATGACCGGATGGTGCACCATTCTCCCACCGCCGAAGCGTTCGGGCCACGAGACAATGAAGGGAGTGCGGATTCCCCCTTCGTAGTTCAACTGCTTGTTGCCTCGCAACGGGCTGCAGTCAGCATCCATTGCCCGGGCGCCACCGTTATCCGTCAGGAAGAAAAGCAAGGTATTGTCCCACTCACCCTCTTCTTTCAGCGTTTTGACAACTTCGCCCACGCCGTTGTCAAGGTGCTCCAGCATGGCCATCAGGATCGTGCGCGTTTCGGATAGATGCGGGTATTGCTTCTTGTATTTGGCTATTGTCTCGGCAGGTGCCTGCGCAGGCGTGTGGACTGCGTTATAGGCCAGATATACAAAGAAAGGTTGGTCCTTGTGGCTCTTTATGAAATCCACCGCTTCTTCTGTCAGTCGATGGGTCAGGTAGCCTTCGTCCTTGATCTCCTTCAGTCCGCGATACATCGGACGGTCAGGCTCCACTTCCCCTGCCAGGTCAAAGTAGTCATGGGCGCCCCTACCCATGAATCCGTAGAAATGGTCAAATCCGCGGTTGATCGGGTTGTAGGGCTCGGTCAGTCCCATATGCCATTTCCCGAAAGCAGCACTCACGTAGCCCCTCTCTTTCAGACGCTCGGGAAAGGTAATAAAGTGCAGCGGGAGTCCGGCACCTCCTTCCCCTGCGGTGTAGATACCTGCACGTTGTGAATACCGCCCCGTCATCAGGGCGGCCCGGGTGGGTGAGCAGACATTGCCATTCGTATACGCCTGGGTGAAAAAGACACTTTCCCTCGCCAGGCTGTCCATGTGAGGTGTTGATACCTCCGGTGGGGAATAGGGATTAAAACTGATGTCCCCGTAACCCTGGTCATCCGTTATGATGACAACAATGTTTGGGACATCTGCTGCCTCTAATGTGTACGCTGATACAAATAGGCAAAGGATTTGTACAACGGCATTTTTACTAAGCATAGGGAAAGTGCTTCCTGGTTTTAATTACGAAAGCTCCGCTTGTTCGGTCGACTTCCCATTTCAATTTCAAGCACCCCCCCTTGAGCCAGTTCCTCGTGTGTGAAGAAGGGTTCATTCAGGCGTTTTCCATTCAGGGAAGCTGACCGAATGTAGAGATTATCAGGGCTGTTGTTTTCAACTTTGATCGTGAATCTTTTCCCGTGTCCCACATCTATACTCACTTCGTCAAATATCGGACGCCCCAGTGAGTAAGTAGGGTCTCCCGGGCAAAATGAATAAAAACCCATCGCATTCAGGATGTACCAGGCGGACATCTGGCCGCAATCCTCATTCCCGGACAGGCCGTTCGGGTCGTTGAAATAAAGGGTATTCAGGATCTCATCGACCAGTTCCTGGGTTTTCCAGTGTTCTCCAACATAATTATACATGTGGGTGATATGGTGGCTTGGTTCATTGCCGTGAGCATACTGCCC
>CAYQCG010000170.1:0-5180 GCA_964415925.1 uncultured Puniceicoccaceae bacterium
GTTTTATTAGTCACCGGATTGCTCCTGATCCTGAAGGTTGTTGTAGAACTGGTTTTAAGCGCATTCAACCGGCAGGAAGTCTTGCGCAATGCTAAAACGATTCCACAGCCGTATCAGGAAGTCATGGATACGGAAACCTATCTGAAATCTGTCGATTACACCTTGGCCCGTAATCGCTTGAGCATGATTCAGTCCCTCTATGATGGACTGATACTCGGATTTATCCTCTTTAGCGGAATTCTCCCGGTCCTCTACAACAGTGGATTCGATTTATTTGGCGTGGGTATTTGGGGTAATTCTGCCACTTTGTTTGCCATCCTCATCCTCTTGTCGATACCCGGCATACCCTTTGAACTTTATGACCAGTTCCGGCTGGAGGAGCGCTTTGGCTTCAATAAAAGTTCTTTCGGCCTCTGGATAACAGACAAGCTGAAGGGTCTGGCAATCGGAGCCATAATTGGCGTGCCCATGATCGCTGTGATGCTTTGGTTGGTTCAGTCACTGCCGCTCTGGTGGGTTTGGGCTTTTGTTGTCTTTTTCCTCTTCCAGTTGTTGATGCTGGTGCTCTATCCCATGTTTATCATGCCCCTCTTCAACAAGTTCGAGCCATTGCAGGAAGGTGAACTCCGTGAACGTTTGATGAAGCTGGCTGAGCGCACCGGATTTACTGCAAAGACAGTCCTGGTTATGGATGGCAGCAAGCGCAGTGCACACTCCAATGCCTTCTTCGCAGGATTCGGCAAACTCCGCCGCATCGTCCTCTTCGACACGCTCATCGAGCAACTCAAACCGCAGGAGTTGGAGGCGGTCCTCGCTCACGAGATTGGCCATTACAAACTCGGTCATGTCCCCAGGATGCTCATCATGAGTGCAGCTGTTTCCTTCGGCGCCTTTGCCGTTCTGGGATGGCTCGCCAACGCCGCATGGTTTGTCGAGGCTTTTGGGTTTTCCGCCGGACAAGGGCTGGCGCCTGCCCTCTTGCTCTTCATGTTGGTGGGTGGTTTGGCGACATACTGGCTGGGACCGTTGATGAATCTCCTGTCTCGAAAACATGAATACGAAGCCGATGCCTATGCCCGCAAGTCGATGGGTGATGATCCAGCCCCGATGCAGGGAGCTTTGCGTCAGCTTTCACAAAAAAATCTCAGTAACCTCACCCCGCACCCGGCCTTCAGCGGATTCTACTACTCGCATCCAACTCTTGCCGAACGCGAAGCGGCCCTCATCAAATAGCCTGTTTATGTCCTTTCGCCGGATTCTCCAGATTGTTCTGCTGTTTGTATGCGTTACGCAGCTGGCCGGTGAAACCGTCCGGGTGGCAACTCTGAATGTCCGTAACTATCTTATCATGGATCGTCTCGTCGACGGCATTTGGCGTCGACAATACCCCAAGCCCGAAGCTGAAAAAACCGCCCTGCGTACCATTATCCGCAAGGTTGACCCGGATGTCCTGGCTATTCAGGAAATGGGTGATACCCGCTTTCTGGAGGAACTTCAGCGTGATCTTAAACGAGAAGGCATCGATTTCCCCCATGCCGTTTCACTGGAGGCTGATGATACCGAACGGCACGTCGTCTTTCTTTCGAAAATACCTTTTACGAATATTGATCGGGCAACCGACCTGACTTACAAACTCTTCGGCAAAGAAACTACTGTCCGTCGCGGCTTACTCGGAGTTTCCTTTGAGACCGAAGGAGAAGAGTGGACCGTTTTTAATCTCCACCTTAAAAGCCGCTATACGGTCAGGAATGATGATCCTGAGGCCGTCAGGCAGCGCACCGGTGAAGCCCAGGCGATCCGCGACTACATCCTGAAGGGCTACCCGCCGGAATTTGACTATAAATACCTGATTGTCGGTGACGTTAACGACACCCGGGCCTCGGCGCCCATCCGCAGGTTGTTGAAGCGGGGCGACCGCATCATCAGCGAAATGGTCATGGCCGCCGATTCAAGAGGTCATCGCTGGACTCACCATTACGCTAAGGAAGACGATTACTCCCGGGTGGATTACCTGTTGGCTTCACCCGCCATGCTCCAGCATATCGTCGAAGAGAGTGGCACGGTTTTCGATGGTCCGGAAATGGAAAAAGGTTCCGACCACCGCATGGTTTATGTCGATCTCGTGTTCTAGATCTTACTTCTTAACCTCTAACCAATTACGGTAAAATATCGCTGCAGAGGAAAAACTTGTGAGTTTTAACTTTTGACTGCTTACTTTCCAGAATGAGTATTCCCGAGGAAGAAACAAAAGAAGAACGTACACCTGCTCCCTTTGAGGAGGTTGAGGTGCCCTTCGGTGAGCCGACCACACCCTACAAGTATAGCGGCCTCGATCGCATCCGTTATTCGATCAAGTACTCCATCGAGGGAATCGGTGCTGCCTTCAAGCATGAGTCGGCCTTCCGCCAGGAAGCCTTTCTCTTCATCTTTCTGGCTCCGCTCGCTATTCTCCTCCCTTTCAATTGGCCGGCCAAAGGTCTGATTATCGCCAGCATGGTACTGGTTTTAATCGTCGAGTTGCTCAATTCCGCCCTCGAGTGGATCGTCGACTACATTTCCTTCGACAAGCATCCCATGGCCAAACGGGCCAAGGACATGGGCAGCGGCGCGGTCATGCTCAGCCTGATCAATGCCGGGTTCGTCTGGGCCTTTGTTCTCTACGAATTCTGGCCGGAAGTGATCGACTTCTTCTGAGTCAGGTCTTGAACTTTAGGACCGATTAGGCAATGCATTGCGATATGAAATTTGCCCCGACCCTCATACCCTTGTTGATTATTTCTATGGCAAACGCACAGAGTCAGAGTCCTGCTTGGACCGAAATCGCCTATGCCGATGAGCACCTCATGGGCAATTACGTCGGCGAATGGATAAACCCGCCGGAAAAGTCCTATTACGACATTAACCCGAAATTGTCCGCCCAGGTCATCAATATTGAGGAAGGCCGGTACCATGTAAAGTTCATGCAGGATCTGGATCGGCGTGCCCATCTGTATCACGAGGGCGAAGCCCGTGTTCAGGGCAAACGGATTGTCTACCAGTCTGATGATGGCTGGGAGTTCTTTATCGATGAAGACGGCATGCAAGGCACTGCTCCAGTCAATAAAAATAAAGCCGGTTTCAACCTCAAACGTGTAATGCTGGAGTCCCCCACCGTCGGATTAAAACCACCGGAAGGCGCAATCGTTCTATTTGACGGCAGCAGCCTGCATGAATGGGAACACCAGGACGGCCGGCCCAATACGTGGCACCTCCTGCCTGACGGTGTTATGGAAGTGAATCCCAAACGGGAGAACGAGGATGCCGACCCGCCCATCGGTGGTGATATCAATAGCAGGCGCAGTTTCGGGAGCGTCCGGGCACACCTCGAGTTCCGTTATCCGGTCGAACCGGGTAAGTCGGCACAGGGACGCGGTAACAGTGGCTTCTTTTTCCAGGGACCCTACGAAGTCCAGATCCTTAACAGCTACGGCCTTGACGGGTTATGGAATGAATGTGGTGCGCTCTACAAGCTGAGTCCGCCTCACGTGAATGCCGCCCGTCCACCGATGCAATGGCAGACCTACGATGTTATCTACCACGCCCCCAAATACAGTGTAGGCGGGGAACTGCTGGAGAACCCGCGCATCACCGTTTGGCTGAATGGAGTCCTCGTGCAGAACGATGTGGAACTCATTTTTGCGACCTCCCACTCCACAACCGGCCGTAATGTCCAACCCCCGATGGAACCGGCACCCATTAAACTTCAGGATCACTCCAACCGCCTCCAGTTCCGCAATATCTGGATCGAGGAACTCTAGGTTCCATTTCTCTTACCCAGCAGCTTTCCCAAACCGCTCACTCTGTTCGTCGGCATGGTAAGAGGAGCGGACAAGCGGGCCGGACTCCACCACCTTGAAGCCGATGGAAAGGCCATAATCCTTCCAGTGTTCGAACTCTTCGGGCGGAACCCAGCGGTCGACTTCCGCGTGGTTGGCGGTCGGCTGGAGATACTGGCCGATGGTCATAATATCCACTTCAATCTTCCTTAAATCCTGGAGGATGGCTTCGATTTCCTCCCTTTCCTCGCCCAGTCCCAGCATCAGGCCACTCTTGGTCGTGAAGCCGCGGCTCTTGGCGTGCTCCAGTACCTTTAGTGTGATATGCTTGCTCGCGGTCTTGAGGATGGGCTTTTGCAAGCGCTCCACTGTCTCCATATTGTGGTTCAGGATGTCGGGGCCGGCGTCGAGAACGATATCCAGTTGGTCGAGATTCCCTCGAAAATCGGGGATCAGCACCTCGATTGCCGTAGCCGGATTACGACGCCTTACTGCCCGGATCGTCATCGCCCAGATGTTCGCGCCACCATCCTTCAAATCGTCACGGGCAACAGAGGTAATCACCGCATGCTTTAATCCCATCTGTGCCACCGCAGCTGCCGCACGGGCTGGTTCTCCAAAGTCCACCTCGGTCGGTTTACCCGTGTCGATGTTGCAGAAGCTGCAACGCCGGGTGCAGGTGTTACCCAGGATCATCAGGGTTGCGGTGCCGCGCGACCAGCATTCACCCCGGTTCGGACAACGCGCGCTTTCGCACACTGTGTGCAGTTTCTGGTCTTCAATCAGGCTGCGCACACCATGATAGGTGTTAAGAGAAGGCATCTAGGCACGCAGCCAGGCAGGATATCTAACTACTGGCATAGATTAAACTTTCAAGACTACTCAGGTGCCGATCATCAAGACAAGCCTCGATCTTCGTTGAGTAGATTCGATAAATATAGCCGATTTAGGATCGTTTGCATATTTTCTTTTGCCTGCCCCCGTAAGCACTCTACGCTCTGGCACCATGCTTACGGTTCAAACTTCTGCTGAATTCCCGTTCCCAGCCGGCAAAGTCTGGGAACTTGTGGCCGGTTTCAACAACCTGCCTCTTTACCATGCCGCCATCACCAACAGTGAGTTAACCGAAGGCGGCCGTTTCCGCCTCCTTTCACTCCACGACGATGCAGGTGGCGGACAGATCCTCGAAAAGATGCTCCATTTCGATGATGCGGCAATGACCTTCACCTACAACATCACCGAATACATCAACACTCCGTTACCCTTCCGTAATTACGTTTCCACCGTCAAGGTCGAAGAAAATGGTCCCGATGCCTGCCGCATGCACTGGAGGTGCGTGTTTACAGCTAATGTGTGCGCTAGTGA
>CAYQCG010000171.1:0-5166 GCA_964415925.1 uncultured Puniceicoccaceae bacterium
GAAATTTACTCAAACACACCGTTCTTTTAACAGTCAGTGAACTTCAGACAATTGGAGCCCTAGGAAGCCCGTCTGTTTTTCATTCAAGATACCGCCGACGTTAGTCGATGGATATTATTCTGCCAGATACTTCATTACAACTCAGCTGTCTACGACCATGAACATACTAATCGCCGAGGATGATGCAGTCACCCGCAAACTCCTCCGAGTACAACTACAATCGCTTGGACATAACGTCACGGTAGCCCGTGATGGCCAGGATGCATGGCAACATTACCAGGCGGAGCCAACACGTCTCGTTGTCAGTGATTGGCTGATGCCCAAAATGGATGGCTTGGAGCTTTGCAAGAAAATCCGTGCCCGTGAAGATTCCGAGTATACTTTCTTCATTCTTTTGACTGCCAATACCGACAAGGAATCGAACTACCAACTCGCCATAGAGAGCGGTGTGGATGACTTCCTTCCCAAGCCTATGAACAACCGCCAACTCGTTGGCCGTCTGAGGGTTGCACAACGGATACTATACAGTACATCACGCATGAGTTCGATGGATAAAATGCTGACCATGTGTGCTTACACCAAAAAAGTGAACGCCCCTGACGAAGGTGGTTGGCAGACTGTGGAAGAATATATGTCAAGACGTCTGGGTGTCAGTATTTCTCACGGTATTGAGCCAAGTTATTATGAGAACGTCATCAAGCCACAGCTGCAGCAAATGAAAGCTGGCTAACCTTCATTTTTGTTTGATGTTCTTAGCCAAGATTTTCATTCGTGGACTAAGGCTGTTTACATATAGAGAAGGTGCAGTTAAACCGCCTATTCGTGGTAATTACATGTGAGCCTTTTGGTTGATAAGAATAATCTGGAGAAAATCACATTTTGATTAATCTTCGTTGACTGTTCCGGGAGGCTAGTAGACCATTCGCTGCAAAATAACTCTCAAAGTAATGTAATATTATGATTAAGTGGCTTTTGCCTACACTATTGATCATTGGATGCCTCATGGCAGTTATATCAGTATTCGCAGGACTTAGAAACTCTTATCACGGCAGTCAGGACTTTCAGTGGCAGCCTGCGAATGAACTACTGAAGGGTAACAATCCCTATGAATTATTCTTACAATACAATGAAGAAGGTGTTGATGGATTTCTGAAATCACAAAATCCGAATTATCCATCCAGTGGGCTTTTCTTCCTCTTTCCTTATGCGGCGATGGACTGGCAAATGGCGGAGCTGCAATGGGCTTTTTCCAACATGATTTGGACATTTGGCATTCTCTTAATGCTTTATAATTTGATGGGAGGGTCTAAAAATCGCGAGATCTTTATTGTTCTAGCCACACTCTTTCTCCTCTCAACTCCCTGGAGAGTTACGGTTGGTAATGGTCAGCACGGTCTTTTCTCCCTCTTTTTCTTCTTATTAGGTACACTCTATCCTGATTTCCCAAGGACGATCCGAATCTTAAGTATTGCGGCCTCATGGCTCAAATACACCTTAACTTTTCCACTGACACTTTATTATCTCAAGGCTAAAAAGCATTGGTGGGTTATTATTGGTGCTGCTTCCGTTCATGCGATTCTTACTTTGGCGTTAGCACAATGGACTGATAGCGACTTGATACAGTTCTTCACTGGCCCACTCAAGGTTGCCGAAGTATCAACGCATTCGGGTCAGTCGGGTGTAGCGGATTTCTTTGCTATTGCTGGTCAGTTGGGTCTGGATGGAAAACTCCTCCCGGGACTGCTCTCTGTTCTAACTATTCTTTTTGTCATATGGTTGACTAAAGACGACCATGATACCCTCTCATGCCTGTCAACATTTTCATTCGTTTCGATGATTGTCGTTTTTCACCTGATTTACGATTTTGTGATATTCGTAATTCCAATGGCTTATGCCCTGAAAACAGGTTTAAATTCTATACGGTCCCTTTATTACTTTGTGGCAGTAATGTGGGTGTGGGTCGTTCAAAAGTTCATCGAGGTAACGTTTTTGCGGTTGGATATACTTAGTCCAATTTCGATTAATGATAATTACTTATGGATCAATTTTATTCTATGCGCTACGGTGTTAATAGCTGATTGCATTAATGCTAAAAATAATAGGTGCTTAGAGCGACCACTCTTCAGTTGGTCTGATTGGAGTTTAAAATACAGGTTTGCCTCATAGCCAGACGAAACATGAGCAACTATTCATATCCGCTTTATGTCGATCTTGACCGTAGTCTGGTGAAGGTGGATATGCTGATAGAGACTTTTGCTTTTGTCCTGCGCAGAAAACCTTATCTGATACCATTTCTTATACTGAAGCTCCTAAAGGGTAAGCCACAATTGAAGGCATGGTTGGAGAAAAACTCTGATTTAAGGCCTGATTTATTACCATACAATCAGAAGGTCATTGATTTAATTAAGCACCGCGGGATGAATGGTAGCAGGATTATTCTGGCAACGGCTTCAAATCATAATATTGCCAAGCAAATAGCAAGTCAGTTGGGTTTGTTCCATTCAGTCTTGGCATCCAGCGATAACTATAATTTAAAGGGTAAATGTAAGCTGGAGGCGATTCAGAATGATATCTCCGGAAATGGTGATGAAAGTTATGATTATCTGGGTGATTCGCCTGCAGACATACCCATTTGGGAAAAGGCCAACAAAGGCTATCTCGTCAGTCATTCCAGTTCTACCAGGCGCAGGGTGCTGGATAAATTATCAAATGTGGAAGTTATTGATGATTGTAGTGTAGGATTGAATACTTACCTGAAGTTGTTACGCCCTCACCAGTGGACAAAGAATGTCCTTTTGTTTGTCCCCCTGCTATTATCCTACCAGTGGTCTGATGCACAAACTGTTATCTCTGTAATTATTGCCACTTTCTTATTCTCCCTTGCGGCTTCAACCGTCTATATTCTGAATGACTTTGTCGATGTTGAGAAGGACAGGGATCACCACTACAAGCGAAGACGACCGTTTGCCAGCGGAGCGATTCCTCTCTGGCATGGTCCCATTCTCGCAGCTTTATTGCTCCTAACGGTATGCGCGTTGAGTATAGTCTTATTGAGCTATGCATATTGTCTGGTATTACTGGGTTATGTTGGGGCAAATTTACTTTACTCGTTCTGGCTTAAGCAGAAGCCCATTCTAGATGTCGTTCTTCTGACCCTTATGTATACCTTCAGAATTTATGCAGGCAGTGTTGCGGCTGGTATCTCATTAACCCCTTGGCTCTTGACCTTTAGTATGTTCTTTTTCTTTTCGCTGGCTTTTGCCAAGCGCTATCAGGAATTACTTACTGCCCTCGAAAAAACTGATTCTTCCAAACGTGTCCGTGGATATTATGCAAGTGATTTGAGATTTATAGAGGCAGGTGGTATTGCTTCAGGGCTTATCTCAATACTTGTTATGGCATTATACATCCGAAGTCCGCAAGTCGAGGTTCTCTACAGCAGTGCGGACCTTTTATGGTTAATCTGTCCTCTTGCACTTTATTGGATCGGGAGAGTTTGGCTGATTACATCCCGGGGAAGGATGCACGATGATCCTATTGTCTTTGCACTAAAAGATGGAGATAGCTACATAATAGGCTTTGTGATGGGGATTGTCCTTTTACTTGCGCATTATATAAAAATCCACCCTTAAGTTGTCATGCCTGATTATCCTATTAGAAAATTGAGTGGGTGGGGCGGATTCGGATCCCTGGATTGCGTCTTGGCACGTCCTGCCACTCGTGAAGCTTTACTCCAATTAATTAGGAATAGAGAAAAAGCTCATCATATTCTTCCACGTGGAATGGGTCGTTCCTACGGGGATTCAGCAATCGATCCTGAGGCCGTCATTATTTCCCAGGTAGAAAATAGCCATTTTATCAGTTTCGATTCAAAAAACGGTTTATTGCATTGTGAAGCTGGCGTTACCCTGGAAGAGATTGTAAATGTTTGCTTACCCCAGGGATGGTTTCTTCCGACAACACCCGGAACCAAATATGTTACCGTTGGAGGGGCCATTGCTGCCGACGTGCATGGCAAGAACCACCATGTAGATGGTACCTTTGGAAATTGGGTAAAGGAAATCAAGTTAGCCTTAGCAGATGGATCCATTTTGTCTTGTAGCAGGGATAATGATCCGGATGCGTTTTGGGCGACCATTGGTGGCATGGGATTAACGGGTTATATTCTTGATGCAACAATACAGCTCAGCAAGTGTTCCAGTGCTTATTATAAAGTGGATTACAAACGCTGCAGTGATTTGGATAGTGTTCTCTCAACCCTAGAGGAAAATGATGAGAATTACCGGTATTCGGTTGGGTGGATAGACTGTTTGAAGAAGGGTAAATCCCTTGGTCGCTCTATTCTTATGCTAGGGAACGACGCAAAGGCATCAGAATTACCTATTTCATACGGTAATAGAATTTTTAACCCAAAATTAAAACCTAAGAAGTCAGTTCCCTTTTACTTCCCAGGATTTGCCCTGAATTCATTAAGCATCAGGTTATTTAATCAATTGTTTTATACAGTCCATCCGGACAAGTCTACGTTTGTAGACTACGACAACTACTTTTATCCGCTTGATAGCATCCTCAATTGGAACCGGATTTATGGACGTAGAGGATTTATTCAGTATCAGGCACTGTTTCCGCCTGACACAGCATATGATGGATTGAAGTTAACATTGGAAACACTCAGCAAGTATGGTTTGGCATCATTCCTTGCGGTGATAAAACGAAGCGGAGCTGCTAACCCATCCCCACTGTCCTATCTTTTTGAAGGTTATACTTTGGCACTCGACATACCCAATGTGGGAGAACGAATGGTGGAAATGTCTAAAAAACTCGATGAAATCCTATTAATGAACAAAGGGCGCCTTTATCTGGCCAAAGATTCATTAATGACGGCTGAAGTTTTTGATCAGATGTACCCGGCAAAAGCAGAGTTTATGGCGGTTAAGAAAAGGCTGGATCCAGAGGATTGTTTCATTTCTACCCAAGCGCGCCGCCTTAACCTATATAACGCATCATGAACAGGACATTTGTCATCCTGGGTGCAACCTCCGGAATCGCCCGCGCAGTTTGTCATACACTGGCAGAACAGGGTCATGATCTCATTCTCGGCGGACGCTCTGAAGAACAGCTCAAACTAGAGGCATCGGATTTGGAAACACGTTATAAAACATATAC
>CAYQCG010000172.1:0-5142 GCA_964415925.1 uncultured Puniceicoccaceae bacterium
CCCACTCCGTTCGCGCAGGTCGTTTTTTTTCACCGTCGCACGGAATCTGGTGATTGACCAGTTACGCCACGGAAAAGTTATTTCTTTCGAAAATTTAACGGATTTGGAGAGTTCATCCGTCTTAAGGTATAGTGAGACTTTTTCCGAATCACTGGCTCACAACCAGGAACTGGAAATACTGACCGAAGCGATCCAATCACTTCCCGATCAATGCAGAAGGATTTTTACCCTGAGAAAAGTATATGGAATGTCACATCAGGACATTGCCAAGGAACTGGGTATATCCAGACATTCGGTTGCCGCGCAAATCACGATTGGTCTGAACAAGTGCAAAGAATATTTCAAAAAGCGAAAAGTAGAACGGGTTAAATGAGCCTGATAAAACCCAATCTCAGCGATTCAGGAGACAACCCGCGGCAAGACGATGCCGCGGTATGGCTGGCTTTATTTGATCGTGGGCTTAGCAAAGAGGAACAGGAAAAGTTTATCGACTGGCTCGCTGTAGATCCTCTTCATGCGGAATCGTTTTATGAAAACCTGGTTGTCTGGCAGGAATTCGATGAACTCGAACAATGGAAACCGGAGCACAGCAATTATCCCAACCCGGACTTGCTGGTAACAAACTCCGCGAACACGAACGGGTACCGCTTATGGCAAATATCGGGAATAGCGGCAATTTTAATTCTTGGTTTGCTGAGTATTTTCTACTTCATCTCCGGAGGATCACAAAGTAACCGTTATCTGGCTAAGAACGAATACGCCTTGAGCTACGAACGACACGTCCTTGAAGACGGGACAACGGTGGAACTCAACACTGGAGCACAAGCCACGGTTCATTTTTCAACAGCCGAAAGGAGAGTGAAACTGCTCTCCGGTGAAGCCCACTTCACTGTCACGGAGAATCCAAGCAGACCTTTTGTTGTTGAAGCCGGAGATACTTTTGTGCGGGCAGTAGGCACGGCATTCAACGTAAAGCTCAGCCCATCGCGAATTGAAGTTTTAGTCACTGAAGGCAAGGTGCGTCTGGAACCCATAGCAGAGGAAACACCTGAGGGCGATGCCAGGAGAGGCACACTCTTGGCTGTCCCGACTTTATTGACCGAAGGGCAACGAGCCGTTCATGCGACAATGGAGGCAGGTTTCAATCCAGAGATTATGAAAATAGCAGAGGAAGAAATTGAGCAACGTCTGCTATGGAAGGACCAGGTACTCAGCTTCGAGTCTGAACCCCTGCGGAAAGTAATCCTGGAATTCAACAGGCGGAACCACACCCAGCTCATCATAACTGATGAATCCATCAAGGATTTGGAAATCTCCGCAGCCCTGAAGCCGAACAATCTTACCGGGTTTGTAAAACTGCTGGAGTTCAGCAGCGGAATCAAAGCGGAGTATAGGGATTCGGGTGCTATATACCTGAGCAAAAAATAGTCTCGCAGAAGAGATTTATCCTTATATTTTAAGCTGAGAATAGCACATACTATTCTTTTAATAATATTCAGCTACCCACACGTCTTATTAGCATGGATCAGATCCCATGCTACTAAGGAACTACAAACTACAAAGTGAAACCTCCCGGACTGTATATACAGCCACGGACCATCTTAGCCCTACTACTGTTAACGGCACAAGTGACGTTTGCGCAGCAGTCCGCCCAAATGGAATTCAACATAGGGGCGGGCCCGGCAGTGAAAACGCTGAGGCTGTTTTCGGATCAGGGGGAAGTGGAAATCCTGTTCACGGTTTCAGAGGTAGAAGGGATCGGGACCCAGGCAGTGAAAGGGCAATACGTGCCCTCAATTGCGTTAGAGAAGCTAGTCAATGGCACGCAGCTGATATTCTTCCGGGATGAAGAAACCGGTGCGTTTGCCGTAACGCGTTCGAAGACTTCGAACGAATCCCCATCTACATCTAACTCAACAACAATGAACAACCCCCCCCTATTAGAACCACTATCGGTAAGTAAGCAACCTGTTCTCAAGACACTGGCAGCGGTTCTTACCCTGGGTATTGCAGGAACCGTACAAAATACCAATGCGCAAGCAACGGCAGAAGATGACGTATTCGAGATGAACCCATTTGTCATCTCTGAAGAAGAAGATTCAGGCTATTACGCAACGGAAACCCTCTCGGGAACGCAATTGCGGACTAATATCCGGAGTCTGGCCAATCCGGTAACGATTCTGACGGAAGAATACCTTGATGATATCGGAGCCACCAGCTACGAGGATGCGGTCCGATTTTTGCCCAGCACGACAGAATTCGTAGGCGATGTTGCCGATTTTGACGGCAATAATGCACGAACCGGTACACCCTTCGTATCAAGAGGCTTCCGGGCAACATCATTGACCCAGAACTTCCTGACGACGAGCATTCGCCAAGACAATTATAATACGGAACGCATCACTCAGTCCCGCGGACCCAACTCGCTACTCTTCGGGCTCACATCAGTGGGTGGCGCTCTGGACTTTACGCCCAAGCGTGGTCTTTTTGGAAACGATTTCCAGGACCTCGAAGTACGTTTTGACGACAAGGGCTCCAGAAGGACCGTCCTCGATCTCAACCAGGAAATTCTCCAGGATAAACTCGCCGCCCGGGTTGCGCTCTTATATGACGATCAACGGACGTTCCGCGACCTGCAATACCGGCGTCGCAGTTCGGCTTATGCGAACTTGACCTACCGGCCGTTTAAAGGAACGGAACTGAACCTGAACGTGGAAATCGGTCGAATTGATGAATTGAACCCGCGGATGTTCCTGACCAAGGACAACCTGTCGGGTTGGCTACAAGCACTGAGTAATCCTGCCTATCTTCAACAGATCAATGAGCAGAATGATAACGTTTTAATCAATAGATTTGGCTGGCAACCGGGTCAGCTGCTGACTCCGTTCCAGTTAGCCAACACGACGGATCTCCACCTTGTTGCGGCGGCCTACAGGCCAAATAACGCTTTTGCAAGTACGGCAGAGCGCAACGCCATCAGGGATGCGGCCAATGCCGCACGTAACAACATTAACGGTATCAGCCTGACAGATGCAGGCACGAACCAGGACCAGGCGAATCTAGTCTACATCGTAAACAATCCGGAACTGGGGGTGGCAAACCTCGCCTATAAAACACGTAGCAGTGATTTCCAACTGCCCAGTGGACAAAGGCCCGATAACGCCAGCATTGAAGACCCGACCCTGCTTCCCGGTATCGATAATTACGACATTACAACAATTCCGTCCGGACTACAGGATTATTTTGATACCGAGTATGAGAAATACAGTATCAGTCTCCAGCAGCGGATCCTTGAAACGACCTACATGGAGTTTACTTATGCCTTTGAAGACAGGCATGACGAGGATTACCGGGCGGTCAGGCGGCAGCAGTATGAGATCAGGGTTGATAATAATTACTACCTGCCGCAACAGCGGGCTTCCGACAATCCCGACCCAACCCAGCCATTGAATCCTTACTTTGGAGTCCCCTATATTGAGTCCAGTACATTCATACTTCCACGTGACATTTGGACACATCAATTCCGGACGACACTGAGTCATGAAATCGACCTGACCGACATAGAAATATTTGATGGCTTCGACCTTGGGCGTCTCCGTCTGGCAGGTGTCCACTATCACCGGAAGGACACACTGGACCTGGATCAACTGGAAGAGATGAATGTTATACCCTTCCGTGCCAACAACACTACCGGAGCCCTCATTTCCAACGTCAATCATCCACAGCAAACAGTCAGTCGTCGTTACTATCTGCTCCCCGACGCATCACCGCAATGGCCAGATATCGTGTCCGAGCCCTTATACTTCCCAGGTAATCCGCTTTATCCGAGGGTATTACCGGAAGTGCGGACCGAATTTGCACGGCGTCTTACTCCTATTCTCAACACAGAGGCGACGGACTCGTTTTATTTCATCGGACAGTATGGATTCTTCCAGGAACGCCTCATCTTTACCGGTGGTTTCCGCCGTGACAGGATTGTGACCCGCGATGGAACCAGTGGCTTTGTCCGACGGGATGATGGGATATGGCTCCCTCGTGAAGACATCTACAATGGATTGGGCCCGCAGGAGGTCGCCAACCCCAGGAACAAGAACTACGGCATCATCGTCCGGCCCTTGAGCAATATCGATGTGTTTGTCAACCGTGCGACTAACAATGTAACCGCTTCTTCGACGAGCTATGACATCTTCAATGTTCAACTGCCCGGACAGGAAGGGGTCGGTACAGACTACGGTATCCGGGGCATATTCTTCGATGAGAAGTTGAGTATTAAATTCAACTACTTCAAGAATAGCCTGGTAAACAAAATCTCAAATCCGCTGCGTGATGGAGATGCTATCGGAATCGGTATGGCCCGTGTAAACGGACGAATCGAGCGCTATCTGATGGCCATGGACTTAAATGGCTTCGATAATATCATTGCCGGTGCTCCCCGTTTTTCGGACTACCCTGGAAATGGGCTCTGGACAGATACAGTGGATGAAACGACCAAGGGCTATGAAATCGAAATTACAGGTAACCTGACCCGGAACTGGCGTACTTCAGTGAATATATCGAAGAACAATGCCGCGTTATCCGGAGTTTATACCAGCTTCCTGCCGTATTATGATCAATTCATAGCCCCGGCAAAGGAATATCCGGCCATCCTGGCAGCATTCGAAGATCCTTCGGCTGATCCGAACTCAGACCCGACCACTATTGGAGACTTGATCAATGATATTGACCGCAAAGTCCAGTTTCACGTGGCACAGGTAGGAGGGAAGCAGATCCGTTCCAACACATGGAAAATGAATGCTGTTACCAGTTACCGATTCACGACGGATAACTTCCTGAATGGTGTGCGTGTGGGAGGCGCAACACGTTGGCGTTCTTCCCCAACCATCGGCTTCTTTGAAGACGCGAATGGTTTCAATATCAATACACCGATCAAAGGATTGGACGTCTTCGTGACCGATCTCTTCGTCAGCCATACCTGGAAGTTCAGTGAAGCCGAGAACTGGGAGCTGGAAAGCACCTTCAGGGTGAAGAATATATTCAATGATGACGGCTGGTATCCTACCACGGCGGTCGATGATGGAACGGATAACGTATATCTGCTACAACAGATATTTAACGAACCCCGTACCTACGAGTTAACCTTCA
>CAYQCG010000173.1:0-5121 GCA_964415925.1 uncultured Puniceicoccaceae bacterium
TACATTATCCCTGAAATTGCTCGTTATGAGCAACCCGGTTGGTTTAAGGCGACGGCCGTCGCAAGACCCGGCTGTTATCCAACAAGTATCCAGTTGCCTTTATACCCGTTAATAAAAGACAAGGTAATCGAACCGGATGGAATCGTCATAAACTCATTGAGTGGAGTCAGCGGAGCAGGGAAGAAAGCGACCGACTTCTTCAGCTTTACAGAACGGGCCGAAAATGTGGTAGCCTACGGATTACCCAGGCATCGGCATCTGTCTGAAATCGAGGAACAACTTAGTCTCTTTGCCGACAGCAGGGTTACCATCCAATTCAGTCCCCATCTTATACCGGTCCGTTATGGTATTGCCACGACAATTACCGCAAAAGCACGGGTTGAAATCGAAGATTTATACGCCTCCTGGATCAATGCCTATCCAATCAAGACAACACCCTTTGTAAAGATCAGGCAGATAGGAGAGTTTCCTTCCATACAGGATGTTGTTGGTACGAACCGGTGTGATTTTTCAGCGGTATATGACTCGAGAACAGGTAATTTCGTGATTACTTCTGTTATCGACAATCTGATTAAAGGGGCTTCTGGCCAGGCTATTCAAAGTTTTAACCTTATGGCAGGACTGAACGAAACTTCAGGCCTTGAATAGAGAGGGCACTCGATGGCGATTATTGAAGAATCTTGTGAATCCGGAGGGCTAACCGATGTGCCTGGATTTGCTTCTTCGGGCGTTGCGTGTGGGATAAGACCCAAGCACCCCCAGCGTAAAGACCTCGCCCTCATTTTTACTAAGAGCCCTGCTGTGGCCGCAGGAGTCTTTACCAGACACTCCTTGCCGGCGGCTCCGGTGAGAGTTTGTCGCGAAACTCTTCAAGTCAGTACACACTTTCACGGTATTGTTGTTAACAGTGGAAACGCTAACTCAGCTACGGGTCAACGTGGTCTTAGAGATGCCAGAACGATGCAAAGCCTTGCTGCCCGGAGTTGTGGTGCTTCCCCTCTCAGTTTCCTTGTTTGCTCAACCGGAAGGATTGGCCGTCCCTTACCGATGGATCAAATTAAGCAGGGTATCCTATCAGCCAGAGATGCGCTTTCTTATACGTCACCGGCTGGTTTGGAGGCTGCTGAAGCTATCCTGACTTCAGATACACGTACTAAATGCAAAACCGTTCATATCAAGGCGCCGGAGGGAAGTGTTACCGTTTCCGGAATTGCCAAAGGTGCCGGAATGATCGAACCGAATATGGCGACTATGCTGGCTTTCCTGGCGACAGATGCAGTCGTTACGAGTTCCTATCTGCAGAATACCTTGGAACGTGTAACCAGGACCTCATTTAATGCAATTACGATTGATGGCGATATGTCGACTAACGACACCGTTTTATGTCTGGCCAACGGTGAAAGTGGGGTGAAAATCGCTGGTCGAAACGATCTTTCAGAAGTATTTCAAGATGCCGTATGGATGGTTTGCTCCAGCCTCGCTGAGAAGATGGTAGCTGATGGAGAGCGAATCAGCAAAGTAGTAGAGGTTATTGTAGAAGGTGCGAGAAAAGCTGATCATGCAGAAGCAGTGGCAAGGCATATCGGGAATTCTCTATTGGTAAAGACTTCATGGTATGGAAATGACCCTAATTGGGGGCGCCTGTTTTACGCGGTCGGAGCAGCCGGTGTGACTGTAGATGAAGAACTTTTGGAAATCGCCTATCAACCCGTTGGGGGCCGCTCTGTTTTAGCCTTTTCTAAAGGTAAGATTTTTCAGCGTAATTTGGCCCGTTGGAAAGAAATTGTCAGTGAACCACGCTTTACAATCCGGATTAACCTAAATCAAGGATCGAAATCTTTTCGTATGCTTGCCACTGACCTGACGGAAGGTTACGTCGAATTTAACAAGTCTGAATGATGGTCACAACACCGGCAGACATTTTGTCAGCTACCGATAAGGCGGATGTTCTTATTGAAGCACTACCGTATATTCAGAGATTCCAGGGATCAAGGTTTGTCATAAAACTGGGTGGTGCATTTATGGAAAGCCGTGATGCACAAGAGCAGGTAGCCATGGACATGGTTTTCCTTGCAGCAGTTGGAATACAAGTTATTGCCGTTCATGGCGGTGGTAAGGCAATTAGCCGTGCAATGGAAGCTGCGGGTCTCGAACCGTCCTTCATTAATGGACTAAGAGTGACCGATAAGGAAGCCGTCGAAATAGTCGGAAATACTCTTGATAAGGTCATTAACCTGGACCTCTGCGAATTAGCTCAGAAAAGGGGAGGCCGTCCATTGGGTATTCATGGTCGTAAGGTTTTTACTTGTGAACGTCTGGATCGTGATAGTAAAGGGGAGTCAATCGATATTGGTTTTGTTGGACGTATTACGAATGTAAATACTGAACGGATTGATGATCTGCTGGATAAAGATTACATGCCTATCATCTCTCCAACAGCGCTCGATACAAAAGGCCAGCTTTATAATACAAATGCGGATACGGCAGCTGCATGTGTCGCTGCAGCCATGCGTGCGCGGCGTCTTGTATACCTTTGTGATGTTCCAGGCTTGTTAAGTGACCCAAGAGATACGGAGTCATTAATTTCGACTTTATATATCGACGAAGTGGATAATTTGAAAGCCAAAGGTGTTATTGGCAGTGGGATGGCTCCAAAGGTTGACAGTGCCGTGCATGCACTGGCGAATGGTGTCAGAAGGGTTCACTTTGTAGATGGAAGACAACCCCACAGTATGCTTCTGGAGATTTTCACAGACAAAGGTGTCGGAACGGAGATTATCAATCGCTGATTGAGAATATATGACGACAACACTGACAACTGAAGAACTTTACGAGAGGTATGTGCTAGGTAACGATGGCCATGCCCCCTTGACACTGGTAAAAGGTAGTGGCTGTCGTGTTTGGGATGAAGAGGGGCGCGATTATCTCGATTTTATCAGTGGTATTGCAGTCAATACTTTGGGACACTGTCATCCTCACTGGGTGGAAAGAATCGCAAAACAAGCGGCCGAGATTATCCATACCAGTAACCTCTTTCGCAATCCTCTGCAGGCACAATTAGCTGAAAGGATCTGTGATTACGCCGGTAAAGGAAAAGTCTTTTTCTGTAACAGTGGAGCAGAAGCTAACGAAGCTCTTCTGAAGCTTGCAAGGCTTCACGGTAAAAGACTTTCAGGTGAGGAGGCGAAACGATTTAAGGTCCTTGTTGCCGATAAGGCGTTTCATGGCAGGACTTTTGGAGCAATGGCGGCAACTCCGCAGGCGAAGATACAAAACGGCTTCGGACCAATGCTCGATGGCTTTGGTGTCGGTAAGCTCAACGATATCGATAGCTTTGCAAAACTGATTGATGAGCAGACATGCGCAATTTTTATTGAGACAATCCAGGGCGAAGGCGGCATACACTCCTCTAATGATAAATTTCTACAGGATCTCAGGGAGCTTTGCGACAAGAATGATCTGCTACTACTGATAGATGAAGTCCAGTGTGGTATTGGACGGACAGGAGACTTTTTCGCATTTGAGAAAAGCGGGATTAAACCCGATGCTGTCGGAATGGCCAAAGGACTCGGTGGTGGTATGCCCATTGGGGCCGTATGGATGCAGGATCACCATGCAAGTCTTGTTCAACCAGGCATGCATGGGACTACATTTGGTGGTAATCCTATCGTTTGCGCAGCAGCCCTTGCAACGCTCGACACAATAGAAGCCGAAAAGCTTATTGAAAATGTAAGGCATCTTTCTGGTTCTTTCCGGAATGAACTTGAAAATATTAAAAACCGATTCCCTTCGATCATCGGTGAAATACGTGGTCGTGGATTTTTAGTTGCCTTGGGCCTCAATGATGATCCAAAAGCATTTGTTAACTCACTCCGGCAAAACGGATTGCTTTGTCCTGTGGCCGGATGCAACGCAGTCAGGTTGCTGCCCCCTTTAAATGTAACGGCTGCCGAATTGGAGCAGGCACTTAATATAATTACCAGAACTCTGGAGGACTACTCCGCATGAAAACAAGGCACTTCATAAAAGCGACTGATTTTAGTTACAAGGAAGCAGCATCTGTCTTTGAACTGGCACATACCCTGAAACACAGCAGAGGTGAGGAGGAGCCTGTTTTGAGAGGTCAAACGTGGGCACTGATTTTCACTAAATCCAGTACTCGTACCCGTGTATCTTTTGAAGTAGGAATTCATGAATTAGGGGGCTACCCGCTCTTTCTGGAACAAAAGAATCTTCAAATTAACCGTGGCGAGTCTTTGCAGGATACGGCTAAAGTCCTTTCGCGCTACCTACATGGGCTTATCATTCGCTGCCATGAGCATGAGGTCATTGAAACACTGGCGAAAGAGGGTAGTATTCCCGTCATCAATGGACTGACCGATTTCCTGCATCCCTGCCAATTGTATTCGGATTGCTTTACTTTGACCGAAAGGTGGGGTCGACCGGGAGCATTATTGGATTCCCTTAAAGGCCGGACTGTCGCATTTCTGGGTGACTGTGCCAGCAATATGGCACATTCGTGGATTCTTACAGGTGCACTCTTTGGAATGAATGTTGTCCTTGCTGGACCTGAACATTATTCGCCTGAGGCAAAGATAGATGAAGTCCTGAGTCAGAATTCCTTGCCAAAGAACTATACCTTCACCACCGATGCAAATATGGCTGTCACTGACGCAGACGTAGTGACAACAGACGTATGGGTCAGTATGGGAAGAGAAGGAGAGTCGGAGAAGCGAATGAACAAATTCCTCCCTTACCAAGTGACCCTTGATTTGTTTAATTTGGCTAAACCGGAAGCGCTTTTCCTGCATTGCTTGCCTGCACATATTGGCCAGGAAGTCAGTAGCGAGACCTATCATCATGAGCGTTCTATAGTCTATGATGAGGCTGAGAACAGACTGCATATGCAAAAGGCGATCTTGCACACCTTAGTTACTTCCGCTTAATGCGTTTCATCTTTTTACTAAAGGAATATATATATGTCGGATATGAAAGTTGTATTAGCCTATTCCGGGGGACTGGACACGTCAGTAATCCCAACCTGGTTAAAGGAGACGTATGGTGCTGAAATTGTGACATTTGCCGCGGATGTTGGCCAGGAAGAGGAATTGGAAGGTCTTG
>CAYQCG010000174.1:0-4710 GCA_964415925.1 uncultured Puniceicoccaceae bacterium
ATTCGCACCCACATCAGCATATGTCATACCCGGCTTCAGGTAAGTCCGCAGGATGCGCGTGATCTCCGGCTCCCAATACCCGTATTTCAGGATAATGGGCGTCATGACCAGGTCATCCGTATTCAGAAGCAGGATACGGTGGTCTTCCGTCCCGCAGAGAATACGGTTCTCACCGTAATACACGCACAAGCGTTTCTTCCGGAAAAGCGTGTTTAGATAATTCTGGATCTTACCCTTCATTCAGGTCGCGTAATGTTTCAGTCAATCGCTGAAGGTCTACCGTTTTTTCGGTCCCTTCCACCAGATCCTTAACCTTGCAATACCCCTGCGACACTTCATCCGCCCCGAAAATCACCGCTACCGGTGCCCCGCTCTGGTTCGCCTGCTTGAATTGCTTGCCGAAATTAATGGGCTCTTTAAAGGTATACTCAACACGAAATCCCTCGCTCCTTAAGATCGTAGCATACTTTAGTGCAACAGCTTTGGGTCTCTCTTCGTGAACGCTCAGATAGTTTTCCATAACTATATAAACGTCCGGCTTCTCAATGAAGTTCGGCAGTAGTCCTTTTTCTTCCAGTAAATCACTCAACACCACATCACCCATCCCGAATCCGCAGGCCGGCAGGCTCGGATAGCCCAGTTTCTCCAGCAATTCATCATAGCGACCCCCACCTGCAATCGCGCGACCCGTGGTGCCGTCACCCTTGCGTTCGAAGACCTCGTAGACAAAGCCAGTGTAGTAGGCCAGGCCTCGTACGATGCCGAAGTCATCTTTAATGTAATCGCCATAGCCAAGAGCATCTAGGCGCATATGCAGTTCGGACCAATCAGTTAAATGCTGACTTCCTTCACTGAATGCTAGGATTCGATTAACTCCATCAGGCGAAGTGATGTGCTTTATCTCTTCATAGACTTCTCTAGCTCTGTAACCACCAAATACTACCTTCAACTTTCCGAGAGTTACTTCCTCCTTCTCGCGCTCCATCTTGTCGATGATATTGAGTACTTGCAGGCACTTAATTTCATCCAGACCCTGCTGCCGCAACCAGCTCATCCAGACCTGTCGGTCGGACAGGCGCAGTACAATATCGTCTGGCGTGAGCTTTAACGACCGCAAGGTCTCCAACAACGTCGCGATGACCTCTGCGTCAGCACCGGGGTCTTGCTCCCCCAGGATGTCGCAGTTCAACTGGTAGTGCGAACGCAGACGGCCTTTCTGCGGCTTTTCATAACGGAAGTTCTCCGCAATTGTATACCACTTGATCGGCTTTTTCAGGCTGTTCGCCTTGGCGCCCACCATCCGCGCCAGTGACGGTGTCATCTCGGGTCGCAGGGCCACTTCCCGCTCGCCTTTGTCCGTAAAGTTAAACAATTGCGAAACGATCTCCTCGCCGCTCTTTTTCGTGAACAGATCTAACGGCTCGAGGATTGGGGCATCGTATTCCTGGAACCCGAACTTGCGCGCTGTCTCACGCCACTTCAGGAAGAGGTAGTTCCGTTGAGTACACGCTTCCGGGTAGAATTCGCGGAAGCCAGGGAGGCTTTCAAACATCTATTGGAAGGGGTTCAAGCCGTCTTGCAATGCTTAAACCACAGGGTTGTCCTTCAATCCGTCCAGATCCAGCTTTTTCAGGTCGGCCTTCAGTTCCTTGCCTGCCTTGAACTTGATCACCGCCCGCGTCGGGATCACTACGTCCTTTTCCGGCTTGTTCGGATTACGGCCAATACGCGACTTGCGGACCTGAACTTCAAAGACCCCGAAGTTCCGGAGTTCCACGTTGCGGCCCTCGGCTAACGCAACGGCTATAGTGTCCAGTGTCAGTTGTACAACTTCCCGGACTTCTTTCTGGGGAAAGCCGGTTTTATCGTAGATACTCAGGACGATGTCTCGTTTGGTCAAATTGGCAGACATAACTGTTTGTCTTTGGCAGAATGGATGATATAGGTATGTATTAAATTAAAAGTTATTAACTATCTGACACTTCGGAAAGTGTCAAGCAAGCTTGAATGTTAAAAATTTATGAGCGAAAAAGACCCTAAGAACCCTTTGGAAGAATTGCAAAAGCAAATTCAGGACGCATTGCGCGGTGGCCGGATACAGGTCAGCGCCTCTCCAGTAGGTGCGGCACCTTCAGGTAAAGCCGCTCCCTCCGGCTCGGATGAATCCGGTGACGACCACGATGAGACACTCCACCGAATCCGTGAATTTAACCTCAAACCCCGCGAAATACGCGATTATCTCGACCGTTTCGTCATCAAACAATACGACGCCAAGAAAGTCCTCTCCACCGCCATTTGCGACCACTACAACCACGTTCGCGCCTGCCTCGAAAATCCGGAACTCCTCGAAAAGGATTATCACAAGCAGAACATCATCCTCCTCGGGCCCACCGGGGTCGGTAAAACCTACCTCATGCGGAATATTGCCAAGCTCATTGGCGTCCCGTTAGTCAAGGCCGATGCCACCAAGTTCTCCGAGACCGGTTACGTCGGCTACGATGCCGAGGACCTCGTCCGCGACCTCGTCAAGCTCGCCGGCGGCGATGTCGACCTCGCCCAGTACGGTATCATCTACATTGACGAAATCGACAAGATCGCCAGCAGCCCCAACATGCAGGGCAAGGACGTATCCGGCAGGGGGGTACAGATCAACCTCCTCAAGCTCATGGAGGACGCTGAGGTCAACCTCTTCTCCCCCACCGACATGATGTCCCAGATGCAGGCCATGATGGAAATGTCGCGTGGCGGCAAACCCAGGAAACGCACCATCAACACCCGCCATATCCTCTTCATCGTTTCCGGCGCCTTCGACAAACTCGGCGAAAGTGTCAAGAAACGGCTCGAAGCCAGCTCCATCGGGTTCTCCACCGAAGAAATCAAACCGCTCGAACGCGAGACTGACTACCTCAAGCACGTCGAGACGCCCGACTTCATCCAATACGGATACGAGCCCGAATTCGTCGGACGCCTCCCCGTCCGCGTCTCCTGCGACGAGCTCAGCCCCGAAGACCTCGCCGATATACTCCTCACCTCCGAGGGCAGCCTCCTCGAGCAATACCGACTCGACTTCAAGGGCTACGGCGTCGACTTCAAGGTCACCCCCGAGGCCGTCAAGGCCATTGCCGAACGCGCCCACAAGGAAAAGACCGGCGCACGCGGCCTCATGACCGTCCTCGAGCGCACCTTCCGCAACTTCAAGTTCGAGCTCCCCAGCACCGCCATCAAATCCTTCGAGGTCACCACCGAGACCGTCGGCGACCCGCAGGCCACCCTCAAAGACCTCCTCAAGGAAAATCAGCACCTCCAGCGCGAAGTCCTCCGCAAGGACCTCGAGCAGTTTGCCAAACGCTTCGATGACAAGCACGACCTCCACCTCGTATTCGACGACGACGCCGTCGACTGCCTCATCGACGAGTCCGTCCAGAAAGATCAGACCATCCGCGCCCTCTGCGAAGCCAAGTTCCGCGACTTCGAGCACGGCCTCAAAATCGTCTCCCGCAACACCGGCGAAAAATCCTTCAAAATCAACCGCGCCATGGCCCAGAACCCCGACAAGCAACTCTCCAAGCTCGTCGTCGATTCCTTCAAACGCGGCCAGAACGCGGATGACGGGGAGTGAATAAAACTGCAGAAAACACTTTACATAGAGAATGGCGCCTAAGGCTGAATTCAGCAGTGCGTCTAAAAGTCACTTCTGCATTTTGCATCCCGCCACTTTCCTCCTATCTTCAACTCATGCCACAAGCCACCCAGGTGAATGACATGTTTGCCGGCATTGCCGGGCGCTACGATGCGGCCAACCACTGGCTGTCGTTTGGCGTGGACTACTACTGGCGCCATGTCATGGTCAGACGGGTACAGGCACGCCGGCCCGCTAACGTCGTCGACCTCGCAACCGGCAGCGGAGACGTCGCCTTCCTCCTCAAGAAACGGCTGGGGGCAGCGGTGCAGGTCAGCGGGCTGGACTTTTGTGCGCCCATGCTGGCTGAGGCCGAGGCCAAGAAACCCGCCCGCCCCTGGGCTCAGGACATCACCTTCGACGTCGGGGACTGCCTCGACCTCCCACTCGCCGACGACAGCGTCGACGTCCTCACCATCGCTTTCGGGGTCCGCAACCTCGAGGACCGCCACCGCGGCCTCACCGAGATGCGCCGCGTCCTCAAGCCGGGAGGCGCCCTCGTCTGCCTCGAGTTTACCCAGCCTGCCACATGGTTTCGCCCCTTCTACTACCTTTACCTGAAGTCGGTCCTCCCCTTTCTTGCCCGCACCATCACCGGTAACCGGAGCGCCTACCAGTACCTTGCCGGCAGCATCGAGGCCTTCCCCACCAAAGAATCCCTCGCACAGGAAATGACCGGCACCGGATTCTCCCGCGTTACCCCTACCGGCCTCACCGCATCAATCGTCGCCCTCCACGAAGCTGTGAAGTAATTCGATTTGCAAAATGCACAAGCCACACGGATAACCGTGTGGCTTGTGCATTGGTTATCGAGGCTGAAAGCTTACTGCTGCTGTGCGGCCCGTCTTTCTAGGAATGCCCTTCCACGTGGAGTTTGGCTTAGCTTATCCACAAAGTTGGATTTGGCCAACTCCCTCTGCTCCTCGGTCAGCACTTCCGAAATCAACTGCATCGTGCTCTGGCGCAGGGCACGGAGTTGCTGGAAATAATTTCGTTTTGCGAGTAGTCACGGAACGGTGGGTCGTGCTGAA
>CAYQCG010000174.1:4720-5108 GCA_964415925.1 uncultured Puniceicoccaceae bacterium
TTCGTTTTTCCTCGCGAGTTGCTGCTTCCCGAATCGCATCGCGCAGCAATTCCCCCTCTATCATGCTGTTGCCCAGGATCGGTTCGATTTGCGCCACCTGCCCGGGCGTCAGGCCCAGGTTCTCCTGCATCTGTGCTAGGACCTCCTCAGCATCCGGTTTTTCGCGAGGCTCTGCACTCAGATAGCTGGCGCTTGTAAGAGCCAGGAGGATTAACGTAAGGGTGATTTTCTTCAATGATCTCATCTCGGTGTCCTGTATACAATAGGTTCGTGTGTTGTTTCAATTCCAGTAAACCACAACACAGGTCACAAGTTGCAAAATTTAAAAGCCACTCGGATAACCGTGTGGCTTTTCTGAACTGTTCTAGGTTTTAGTCTGGCTTAAAAG
>CAYQCG010000175.1:0-5100 GCA_964415925.1 uncultured Puniceicoccaceae bacterium
AGGACTACCCGAAGCACAGATACAGGGACTTTCAGCCAGTTCGTTCTCTTTCAATACCAAAGGCGGACGCTGTGAAAGCTGTAAGGGTGCAGGTCGTATCAAAGTGGAAATGAATTTCCTTCCAGATACCTACACACAGTGCGAAGACTGTCTTGGTGCACGATATGGCGCTGAACTATCGGAAGTAAGATGGAAAGGTAAAAATATCGCTGAAGTGCTGAGATTAACATTTGAAGAGGCCGTAGATTTCTTTGAATTTCATCCGCGTCTTCATGACATGATGCAGCTTATGGTCGATACGGGCTTGGGGTATCTGACCTTAGGTCAATCCAGCCCGACGCTTTCCGGTGGAGAAGCCCAACGCTTAAAGCTGGTGAGTGAGTTGGCACTTGGTTTACCGACTGTAAAAGAGCGTCGAACCGGAATACTCGTTAATAATCTATACATTTTAGAAGAACCTACAATTGGACTTCATTTCTCGGACTGTGAACGCCTAATTGAGCTTCTACACCGTTTGGTGGACCAAGGTCACACCGTTATTGTGATCGAGCATAATACAGACCTGATCACCGAGGCGGACTATATCATTGAACTCGGTCCTGATGGCGGAGACCGTGGTGGGCATATAATTTACCAGGGAGCACTGGAAGGCATACTACCCATTAATAATAGTCCCACAGCACCATACTTGCGTGATAAGATACTCAAACAATAAGAATCCAAACGTATTGATACCTATGCTCCGAATACCTGGGGTATGAAAGCATGATTTGATTAGCTCCTAACGTTGCACACTGATGTTGTCACCAATGTTCATCAAAGGTAGCGGCTGAGGACTATCGCTATTGAGAAAATAGATTTTGGATGAATTATCTTTAGAAATCTCTTTCAACGCCTCAAGTGCCTGCAACTGGACGTAAGCAGGGTTAGAAGCGATCGCATCATTCACTTTTTCGATTTCATAAGCACGAGCATCTGCAAGGACGCGCCGCATGGCTGCTTCTTCTTCAGCTGCTACACGCTCCGCTTCTGCTTGTGCGATTTTCTGTTGTTGTTCTGTTCTGAATCGTTCCAACTCAGCTTTTTGTCTTTCGACAGCTTGTTCGCGCTCTTTCTTTCCCTCAATAGCACTCACAATAAAACTAGGCAGGTCGATACTTCTAATGAGTACTTCGTCAATAAACAGCCCTTTTTTCTCCAAATCGTCACGCAACTGTGTAACCAGGAAAGTTTGAAGCTGTTCTTGAGTCTCTTCAAGGAAGAAGTCTTCCGCGCGAGGGATGGACTTACCGGCTTCACGCAGAGAAGAACGTAGTGTTGGGATCAGTTGTTTTTGAACGAGTGTTTCTTTCACACCAAAACGCTGCAATGTATCCGGTGCCAGCGCCCCGTTCACAGAAAATTTCACGCTGACATCAATGCTTGTCTGTAGTTGGTCCTGCGATGGAACGTTTGCCCGCTCAGTAATTGTGTCTTCGCGGATATCATACAGCTCCCACCTGTAAAATGGATTTACCGGAACATGGAGGCCTGATTGGTAGGGGTCCTGAACCACTTCACCAAAGAAGGTCGCAACTCCAACATGACCAGCAGGAACTGTTTTGTAGAGGCGTGTCCCGAAAAGCAGTAAGACTGCTAGAACGATACCAATGACAATAAGGGGGGTGTATATTTTAGGCATAGCCGATAACTTACCATAACAAAGCTTCAATTAGCAAGGCAGAGCAAACTTTTTGCTACAGGTTCAGACACGTCCGGCCAGCATGTTCTTTACATTTGCGGCAAGTGGTTTCATCTGAGCCTCGAACTTGGTCGTATTGAACCCCGGAAAAGCAGAGGATGCCAGAACATCTTTCCAGAGAGGGAGTTCACTCACCTCCTCATCCTCGGCCGGAGGTTGCTCACCGGCAAATCCAACACTGTATTTACGGCATAAAAACTTCGCCAAGCCAACGATAGCACACAATTCCTTATGCTCGGGGGCGTTCCATGGCTCGAGGTGATATTGAAGAGACATGGATAAGGTCACAGGTAGTGCTGCCTTTTCAGCCAATAATCCCGCAACCTGCATGTGGTTACAATCAAAGTAGGTTTCCTCTGCCTTAACAATCGGAACATGATAATCATTGACCCTCTTTAATACGGCTTCCCAACCGTAAGGATAGAGGCATGCAAAAACCAGTTTACCGGCATCATGGATCAGTCCAGCCCAGTAAGCGACGGACTTAAAACGCGGCATTTCGAGACTGTCGCATATATGCTGGGTCATGTGAGCACAACCCATTTGGTGAATCCAGAAAGATGGCCATGTAAAAGGTGGATGATCCAACATGCTTTCCGGAATACCTTTCAAATTGGATGCAATTCCTTTAATACGGCTCCCGCCAATGAGTTGTACAGCCTGACGCGGCTCCTCAATCGGATCATCATCATCTTTTTCCTTGATGCGTAGTTGATTCGCCACCCTGAGGATTTGTGCGGTCAGTCCAGGATCCTCTTTGACCAGGTTAGAAATATTATCGACATTCATTACCTGACCTGATGACGCCATTTTAAAGCTTGCGGCCACAGAATCGACAACCGGGAAGCCATCCAGCTTGAGTGTTTCTGCAGAGACTTCTTTCCAGGAAACGATGGGAGCCCTGGTTAGCGCATCCTCGCCCATCCAAAGCTCCCTTTGTGCTTTTTCTTCAGGATCAACTTCTTGATGCGAATCCTCCTGGAATTTGATTCTCCCGGTTTCCGGATGAAGATAGTGCTGGAAAAGCTGGTGGGCGACTTTAAGTTCCTCAAGTTGACTTTCCAGAGCTCCACGGTGCATGTCTGAAGCGGCTTCTTTCATAGATGATAAGACATCGAACAATCCCCAGAAGCCACATTCTTCCGACTTATCTTTTATGCTTTCAGATATTTGCTCAACCAGACTGAAATTATTATCATACACTGCAGCTGTGACCTTGGAAATGGCCACTTCTAGCTCATCCAATAGACCCTGTCGCATTGATGTGAAAGATTCCCGGCTAATACCCATTTGTCTGCAATATGAAACCGGGTCTTCAAAAAGTGAGTCCCGCCACTTCAGTTGATCAACTTTAAGGATCTCACTGTAAATTGCTTCATCATTGTAGGGCTTGATTAAATAATTTTGTATACCTAAACCCAATACATAGCGCACAGTCTCCCGCTCTGCCAATTTTGTATAAATCAGAACAGGAATCTTCTTAAGGATGCCCCAGCGATTCTCCAGAAATTGTACACCCTTAGTTTCCTTCAGTTTCAGTTCGAGCACTACCAAATCTGTCAATAAATTCTGTTGTATAAAACGACGGGCCTGCCCTGGGGTCTCTGTAATCGCAGAAGGATGCCCTGCGCGACGAAGAATACCACGTAGGGCTTTGACCGCAACAGCATCATCGTCCACTATTAAAATATTTGCCATGAAAACCTAATCAACGATGTTTAGATCGTAATCGTCAATAGGTTAACTATGCTGAGAGGAAAATTAAATATGCGAGAAAAAAAATACCTCTAGACGGTTAGCCTGAAATGAGAAATATTTAGCCAGACGATACATATGTGCAAATGCCCCTAACTCAATTTCAAACAAAGAAGAAACCCATCTTTCCAATCAGAGAACGGCTGAGGAACTATCTTGGACGTTTCAATCGTGAGCGAAAGCTGCCAACCTCTTACAACCGACTTCTGGACTGGCAGGAATCAGTACCGCTTTATGACAGTGAGGGGAGTGATACACTCTGGCAGACTGTGGTCTACGCCCCGGATGAATGGGGCATACTGGAGCGGCAATTAACTGCAATCTATTCAATCCTAAAAACTGAAGGTGACGCTAGTTTCATGAACCAACTTTACACTGACCGGGTTGATTACTGCACCTTTGGAAATACAAATCCGTTCAGGATACGAATTGTTAATGCCTACAATGAAAATCAAGATTACTATTACATAAAACGCGGTGACGCCTCACGAGTCTACGGGCTGGAACTGGAGCATACATTATCCCCCAACCTGATGCATTTTCTAACTTGCGAGGAAACCTTGGTGGAGGAACATGTAGTTGGGATTCCAGGTGATGTATTTATCGAAAGATGGCTTCATAATCCTAATTTTAAAGCGGTCAGGCTGGCCAAGGAACTGGTCAAATTCAATGAACGGTGCTTTGTCAGGCTCTTGGGTGATATGCGCTCATATAACTTCGTAATCGAGCTGACACCCGACTTTGAGGAAGTACAGATACGGATTCGGGCAATGGACTTTGACCAGCAATCCTACAGTGGCAGGAAGAATTTTTACCTGTCACAATACTTTAAAGACGACAACCCCCTGGTAGAGTTTTGCCTTGAACATTTGAACCTGCAAACGTCCAAACAATATCAGAAAGAAGAGCAGGCTGTCATCCACAGACGTATGACGACATGGGGTCCCCGGGTTCAAAGACTCATTGAGTGCATGAAAGCAGACCGTATTTCCACTGACGAGAAGGTTGTCTCGCTACGTGAAAGCTTGGTCGAACACTACCATGATGAAAGATTTCATCATTGCCGAAGGATGGGTGATATCCTGAATACCAGCCTTCAACTAATCACTGAAAAGACGCAACCAGTAAGGTTAAATCTTGGCGGTGACTAGATATCATACTCCAGTCTTATCTTTTAGAAAAGGCGGGAGGGCAAAAGATGCGACATGAGTAGCCGAAGAATAATAACGCAGATCTGTAATGAAGGACTGTCTGGCATCTTTCAAAGGATCAGGTCCCTTGGAACAAAAGGAAAAACCGATAGTTCCCGAAGGATAAGTGGGCGTCATTGTGTAATAATAATAAAGAACGGGGAATATCTGGCTATTGAATTCAAAGAGTTTCTTGATAATATTGGTGTCGTAAAACATGCTTTCAGACTGACTTACAGCAATGCCACCATCCAATAAAGAAGCTGCCACGTCACGGTAAAACTCTTCCTGGAAAAGTACTTCGGCGGGACCTATTGGGTCAGATGAATCCACCATTACAATATCGTAAGTATTGGAGTGATTTCTGATAAAATCCGCCGCATCCTCATAAAAGATTTTCGTGCGCGAATCATC
>CAYQCG010000176.1:0-5093 GCA_964415925.1 uncultured Puniceicoccaceae bacterium
TTACCAGATATTGTTATTTTTACATTAAGTTTTTCTATATGTAGTGTCAACGCGAAACAAACGTATTTTTGACATTTTCTTAAGTGAGGTAAAAAAGGACACGGCAGTAAGTGTGGGGAAGCTTATAAATTGGTTCCGATTGGACAAGCCGAAGATGTTACGAAAATGTTAACCGAGTTGTTCACGCTTATTTGTCCCGCAAATGGATACCTTACATACGCTTGTGAGCTTATCCCCATCTTACGCCCACTAGGTCCTTTGCAGAAAAGAATCCTGAATGTGACTGCAACTGCCCTGATTGTACGGTGTTCAATGACATAGTATGGAGTCACATTCACTTGCCATGCCGTTTCCGGGTTGGCAGTCTTTGCAAGAGTTTCAAGTGAATATCAAAACCCGGGACAACGCAGAATCCAGCGCCTACCTGGATGCCGACGCCGCCCTCCTCATGCAGGCCGGGCAAGGTGACGAGTCAGCTTTTACCGAATTGATTGAGAAGTGGAAGAACCCGCTGATCAATTTCTTCTATCGTTCCTTGAATTCCTACGCCGCCGCTGAAGACCTCTCACAGGTTACCTTCATTAAGCTTTACCGCGCAGCGCCGAAATACGAACCGCGCGCAAAATTTTCCACTTTTCTCTTTCATATCGCCCGGCGACTGTTGATCAATGAGATTCGCCGACAGAACCGCAAACCGCTTGATGCCGTTGATCCACAGGAACTCAACCCCGGGGTTGATGACGATTCTACCTTGAGGATACAGGAGATCGAGGAAGCCTTTAGTCAGGCCATCCGCGAATTGCCGGAAAACCAGGCCACCGCCATTCTCCTCTTGAAACAGCAGGAACTCAGCTATGAGGAAATCGCCGAGATTATGGACGCTTCCCTCAGCGCTGTGAAAACCTGGATTTTCCGTGCCCGCCAACATTTGAGGCAAGCCCTCGACAATTTAACTTGAATCAACCACTTTCCCTAATAAGCAAATGTCAGCACCTAAAGACAGTTTACATCCCAGAGACGCCGAGATCGATTTGCTCCTGAGCAGGCCGGTGGTGGAAGTTGCACCCGATTTTACCGATCGTCTGATGCAGCGGCTGCGCGAAAACGAGCCAAACATCGACCCGGACGACGCTATTGATGCCTGGCTCTGCCGTCAAAGCCTCCGTGCCGGTGAAGAGTTCAAGAGCAGTCTTCAGGAACGACTTCAGGCCGAACGCAACCAGCGTCAATCCAGCCGCCGGCGCCTTTACTGGGCTACTCTGGTTCCAGCAGGAATAGCCGCAGCCTTCGCCCTTGTCTGGTTTTCTCCCACTTCCGCGCCGGTAGCACCGAGCGGTGAACAGTCTCCTGCTGTTGCCTATACGACTGAGCAGGAAAATATTGCCACCGAAGAACAACCCATGGCCGCCGCTACCAGTTTTGAATCCATGGCCAGTAACATGGCAGCTCCCGGCAGTCTGATAGAAGAAACGGAATCCGATATTTTACAGGAAACATCATCCATCCCCGAGGATGTGGAACGAGAACTTTATTTCCTCGCCGAGAACCTTGGCGGAGCGCAAGGTTTAGTTGACTTGGACAATCTTGACACGATCGCCCTCTTCGTCCCCTAACTCAATGTTTATACGCATAACCAGTTTAATTTTAGTGCTGGCACTTTGCACCAGCCTCCTGCCTCTCCAGGCACAGGAACGCGATCAGCGCCGTATGCGAACACCGTTTTTCCAGGGTGGTGAAGCCGATGAGGATTTTATGCCGGATCCCCGCGATCCCGAGACAATGGAAGAATTTGAGGGGATGGACGGCCCACGCGCCGAGCGTCAGGCTCGCGAGCAACTCCGAATTGTTGAACAATTTCTCAGCATGCCACCCGAACACCTGGCGCGGGTGCGCCGTGCTATCGAGCGGATCGAACGGATGGAACAGCATGAACGGGAAGCCCTTCGCGGCCACCTGAGAAAAATGCGCGAGATGCGGGACGGCAGTATCGTTTATTTACGTTTCATCGCCCCGGCTGTCGATCCAAACGACCGTGATCTCCTGAGAAAAGAATGGATTGAAATGCCGAGCGAAAGAAGGCGTGAACTCGGGAAAAAACTCATCCAGATGGAAGAGAGTGAACGCCGTAAGTTCCTCAATACACTAGCCGTTCGCCTCCGTGAAGAACAAGTTGCTGGCGAAGACACCTCGGAAGAGACCGTTTCAGCTAATCAGTCTTCCGACGAAGCGGGCACTGAATAGGATATTTTCAGTTTAGAATGACTGAAAAACTTGTAAAAGCTGCCGAAATAAACCGGGCTGATTTTTTTACTTTTTTGACATTTGTGTTACTTTTATATTGACGAAATAATTTGAGAGTACTTTTGTGATAAAACTGGAACAGATAATGACCACATAGGGTCTAGTTCTTTGAAGAGACTTTTCTGGCAAGCGATAGGCCTAATGGGCAATAAGCCCGAACGTTAAGACAGCGACAGAAACATGGGCGTGATTTGAGAGTGTCACAGCCCTTAGCCACCTTCCTCCCCCCGGGAAGGTGGCTTTCTTTTGTTACAAATTGCTTAAAGTTGGTTAAATCTTTTTTGCAATCGTTAAACAATAAAGCGGAATAGTTCAGGGTGCGAAAAACTCTTGTTTGCTAGTATTGTAAGAAAAGCTATTCTGTAAGCGAATATTATGAAACAAGTGCTTTTTATATGTACCGGTAATTTTTACCGGAGTCGCCTCTCTGAGGCTCTCTTCAATCATGGTGCCGAGGCGCGAAATCTTCCATGGAAGTCATTTTCCCGGGGACTGGACATCGAACAGGCCAGTGGGCATATCTCCCACCACACACGACAAACCCTTGATCGATTGAAGATCGACTTGAAATACACTGCACCAACACGTCAGTCACTCACTATGGAGGATCTGGAGCGTGCAGAGCGTATTTTCGCGATGGATGTAATCGAACACCGGCCCTATATGGAGAACCAGTTTCCGGATTGGCTGGACCGGATCACATACTGGGAGTGCCGTGACGTCCTTTGGGAAGAACCGGATAGCTGTATTCGAAAGATACAGTCCAATATACAGGCCTTACTCAGGGAAATAACCGAAAGCGAGAGACTTACAGCTTAACCCCTAGCTTTGCCAGAGCAGCAGAGAGGCCGGCTGTATCCATTGGGTGTCCGTTGAACAGGATTTCTCCCTCCGGGCTTATCAGGACCATGCGAGGAATCGTGTCGATCTGCAAGATACGGGAATATGGACGGTCGCCGGGTTCCACGAGCCAGGGAAAGTCAATCTCCAAACTATTATGGTAGGATTCCGCTTTAGCCACATCCTCGGTATTCAGACCTGCAACGACAACGGATTGCGGCCTCAGCTTCTCTGCCTTGTCCTTAAGCAAAGGCATATTCTGCATGCAGGGAGCACACCAGGAGGCCCAGAAATCGATCAGGATCGCCTTTTGTCCTTTTACCAGTTCCTCGAGCGATACGGTTTCACCCTTGTAGTTTGATAGCCGCGTATCCATAGGCAAGCGTATATCTTTCATAGCGATTTCCTGACGGTGCCGGTCGATCCATTGTCCCAGTATTCTTCCCAGATCAGGTTCCAGCCAAAATGCCTCCGTCGCATGTTTACGGAAATTATCTGTATCCCCGGTTGTGTATGCCTGTTGGGCTTGATAGAGATGAATCACTGCCTGCAAATCACCCTGACTTTTGAAAAGCAGACTGTTGGAGTAGTCCCATTTGGATGAGGCCACTTTGAGTGATTCCAGGAGGTCGTCGACCGACGAAAAATCGCCACTGCGAATTGGATAGAGCAATCTGGCTTCAAGAATCCTTTGATTGGGTATGTCCTGGCTTCGCCCTTTCTCGAGTGCTTCGTTGAATGCCTCCGGGCCATTCTGCGCTGCCTGCATGGCCGAGACAAACCATGCTCCCGTCTCCGCCGTCTGTGCGCCCAGAAAAGGAGTTGTGAATAAAAGTGTAATAATTCCGAATATACGCATCAAAGTGAACTATCCGGGCATACCGGGGTCTGTCAAAGACTGAGACAGTCAAATCCAGATTTGAAGTTTGACGCATCAACCCTTTAGCCGCTAAACACGCTAACTTATGCAACGCATTATTACTATAATTTTCTCATTAACATGCAGTGCCTTGATTCAAGCACAGACCCCTGCAGGTGCTGGACAGACACCCGAGGAAGTTGCTGCAAGGGATAATGCCGACGCCCTGAGGGGCATGGGCTATGCCATGGGTTCGCAACTTGGACTGAACTTCGGCTGGAACCCTGAAGAGATTTCCTACATCCTTGACGGCATGCGTCGCGCTGCAGAGGGCGGGGACCCGTATGAAGACATGCAGGCCCGGCTGCAACGAGCCCAGTTAATTTTCCGCCAGAAGCAAATGACCTTTCAGGCAGAACAAGAGCGCCAGCAAAGAATGCAGTCGGATATCAATGAAGCTGAAGCCCAGGAATTCCTGGCTGAATTACAGGTCAATGAAGAAGGCCTGCAAATGTCGGATTCCGGTCTTTACTACAAGATCATCGAAGAAGGGGGTTCAACCCGTGCTGATCCACAAGATCAGGTGAAAGTCAATTATACCGGGACATTAATCGACGGCACTGTATTTGATACTACGGATACCCGCGGACAACCGGCAACTTTCCCGGTTTCGGGTGTCGTTGCTGGCTTCGGAGAAGGCGTACAGCTCGTTGGAGAAGGTGGTAAGGTCAAACTCTGGATACCATCCGAACTCGGATACGGGCAAAATCCTCGCCCCGGAGGAGCAATTAAACCTGGTGACCTTCTCATCTTTGACGTCGAAATTCTAGAAATTATTGAAGCTGAAGTAGAAGGTCAAAGAACGCCTCCGGGAATGACGCCACCGCCGGGACCTCCACCCGACTTTACACCGCCTCCGCCGCCAGCAACTTCACGGCGCAAAGGCAGAGCGGCGTTCCGAGGGCATGGCCTCGCTCAAGGCGCCGCCGGGATCGACGCCTTCTGCCTCGAGGCGGTCACGGAGTCGCTCGAGCGCACGGCCGGCGCCGTCGCGCATGCGATGGCGGAGCGCGTGGGTCCCCTCGCGTACGCG
>CAYQCG010000177.1:0-5079 GCA_964415925.1 uncultured Puniceicoccaceae bacterium
GGAACCTGAAAAGGGTGATATCATTACCTGCCACTCTCCGGCAGATGGAGTTTATCTGGTGAAACGAGTCGTCGGAGTTCCCGGTGATACAATAGAGTTACGCGGAAACATCCTCTATATAAACGGAAACCGCCTATCCTACCGGCCAATTGATCAAAGTTACGAGAAGCTCATTCCAGAGCGTTTTGCCGGACGCAGCTCATTAGCCGCTGAACAACTCGACGAATTCGACCATGTGGTCATGAGTATTACCGGCGTTCAAGGTGCACCCAGAAATTTTGGTCCGATATCAGTACCCGAGGGGAAATTTTTCGTGATGGGCGACAACCGGGATGTGAGCAGGGATTCGCGGATTTTCGGCTTTGTAGATTATGCACGGATCATGGGAAAGGCACGTGGCATCATACTTTCGTTTGATCCTGACAGCTATTACCTTCCCCGCTGGAAAAGGTTTGGAAATTCCTTATACGTTGAGCCGGAGTAAGCCAGTTTACCCGGCATATTGACGTCTCAGCTTCCAGTGGCTCAGCGTCTCTTCCACAATTGAGTGCAGCTGGGCAAGTGGAACTTGATTGGGTCCGTCCGAAATTGCTTCATCCGGATTCGTGTGAGTCTCAACGAACAGCCCATCAGCCCCTGCCGCTACGGCCGCACGGGCGAGGACAGGGACAAACTCTCTTTGCCCTACCGTTGTGCCATCACCGGCACCAGGAAGTTGGACAGAATGCGTTGCATCAAAGATCAAGGGATGCCCATAGGTTTTAAGAATTTCCATATTTCTCATGTCAACGACCAGATTCTGATATCCAAATGTAGTCCCACGCTCCGTTATCCAGACTTCCTCAGCATCCACCCCTTCAAGTTTTTCTATGACGTAGCGCATTTCTACTGGCGAAAGGAACTGGCCTTTCTTAACCATTACAACCCTGCTGGTTCGCGCTGCAGATATCAGTAAATCCGTCTGACGACAGAGGAATGCCGGGATCTGTAGGATATCACAAACCTCGGCCACAGCTACCGCCTGCTCAGGAAGGTGAATATCTGTGACTACAGGGAATCCAAAGGTTTCCCTGACTAAACCCAGTATTCGCAAACCCTCTTCGAGTCCCGGACCACGTGGGCTCTTCAAGGAAGAACGGTTCGCCTTATCGAAGGATCCTTTAAATATAATCTGAAGCTCATTATGTTCCGACTGGAGCTTTACCAGTGCATCGGCAACATTAAGACATAGTTCTTCATTTTCGAGCGCACAAGGTCCAGCGACGAGTAACATTCTGGCCGAATCATATAAAGACATAAGTCAAAAGTAGTATTCTGCAAAGCCGCGGCAATGGCAAAAATCGTCCATAAGCTTCTATGGGTACAACACCTGCATAATGAGTCTGGAAATGGAGAGAGATACAAAATTTATCATCATTTTCAGTGTCTTTCTCGCTTGTATCTCAGTTTTAAACGTTATCAGTGCAAAACTCTGGACGCTGAACCTCGGCTACCTTGAACTGACTCTTTCCGGAGGTATAATCGCCTATTGGCTTACGTTCCCCGTTACCGATGTTGTGAGTGAAGTCTTCGGGAAGCAGCGGGCACAGCTTGTGGTCTGGATGGGATTCCTTGCAAATGTGGTTGTATTAGGGCTTAGCCAAATGGCAATCCACCTGCCAGCCTCGACGCTCTACAGTGACCAGGATGCGCTATCAAGGGTACTGGGTGCCGTACCGGTAATTGTGATTGCCTCGCTGACAGCTTATCTGACAGCTCAGTTGCATGATGTCTGGGCTTATCATTTCTGGAAGCGGATAACCCGGGGCAGGCATTTATGGCTGAGAAACAATCTAAGCACAATGAGCTCACAACTGCTGGACTCGATAGTCTTCAACAGCATTGCTTTCGTCTTGTTGTCTCAAAATCCAGTAAGTCTGACGACCTTTACTAATATGACTATCGGCTACTGGCTGTTTAAATTATGTATTTCTATTATGGATACTCCAGTCGTTTATTTAATGATATTCTGGTTTACCGGAAAATGGGGCAGCCCCCCTGAAAAAACTACAATCGAAAATCAGGCCGCTGGTAAATCACACGACCCTGCCGCACGGTCGCCAGCACATCCTCCGGTGTAACACGGGTCATTACACTGGCAATCAAATTGCAACTGGCCCTTAGATGAGGCCGGTTAAAATCAAGGACCACAAAATCCGCCGGCAAGCCTTCATCAAGGTATCCGTAAAATACTCCGCCCAACGCAAGGCGAACGTTTGAAGTAGCCATTTTCAATATATTCACCGGTTTTGGATGGAGCGGATTCCTATACTGGCTTTTGGCAAGTTTATAGGTGAAGTCCAACTCAGCAAACATATTGGGACTATTGAGCAAACCGTTATCTGTCCCAAGGAGTAGATTAATTCCAGCAAACATAAGACTTGAAACAGGAGGCAGGGGTAGTCCCAGGATGGCATTGGCCCGGGGATTCAAAACGCCTGTGGTCGAGCTGTCTGCGAGAAGTTTAATCTCATCCTCATTGGCCACCGTCAGATGAATTACGAGATGCGGGTCCAGCAGTTCCAATGCCCTCTCTAGATCACCACGGCCTGAAATCTTCATACTGAGCTCACGGTAGCCTTCATTTTCGAGGCAATGTATTGCACGCAGCTTTTCCATCGAATGGGTCAATTTCTTGATTTGGCGCCATGCCGGGCCTGTCAGGTCGTTCATTGTACTCTCACTGAAACCATCAGCCTTGTGTAAGGTTCGTTTGAGAGTTTCAAGATCCTCAGCGCTCAAACTGGCCTCATTCCTCTCAAGCTGAGTATGAAGAAAGGGGAGTTCCGCAAACTGGCCCAGTATGATCGACTTTACGCCGCTTATTTCTGAAGCTTCCCGTAAGAGTTCAACACCGTAGAGACCTTGCTCGCGAAAATCGATATGGCAGACCGTGCCGGTCCTCGCCATGTATTGAAGGTGCGCCACAATATGTTTCAGGTGTTCCTCACGACTTATCGTGGCCAACTGGCGATACTTATAGCCGTCAGGACGGAAAAATCCATCTTCAAGTGTCATACCAATAGCCCCATCCGGCAGGAAGCAGTCCCCCATATGGGTGTGACTGTTGTATAAACCGGGAATAATAACTACTGCACCATCATTGATGGCCTCAACAGACTGTAATTTATCAATTGTGCTTATTGAGTCAGTCTTCCAGGCAAATTTACTGCATCGGAACGGTGCAAGCTCCTGACCACAAAGGACAATACACTCCGGGAAATCCATTTCTGTATTGCAGCAGGAATGCTGCCTGAGCATCACAAAACGGCAGGAAATGATACTAGTCCCTAGCCCTTAAGCGGCCAACCTTTGCGATACTCTCTCTTGATCAGGCGGTTGGCTTCAGGGCTATTGGTAAAGCGCATGTTCCTGGCGTCATAGTTCAGTTTCTTGCCAACATCGTAAGCACACATCCCGACAAGTAATTGCTCAATCAGGAGGCCAGAATAATCAAAGTTGCAAGATGTCTTTAAATCAGTCTTGCAGGCATTAGTCCATTGTTCCTGGAACTGGCCCACATCCGGAAGTAACTCGTCCTTCTCACGTGGATGGTAATAAGTCATGTCAATGGCTTCAGCCCTACCGTAGGGAATGAGAATACGGTCACGGAAGCCTGCAATGATATAGCCTTTTTCACCACGGAACATAGCTCCGTGACCCAGCCTTTCGAGGTCTATAAATGGCAGGGGGGATTTTGGGATACTGCCACCCTGACCCCAGCTGGTACGGATTTCACCACGCCAGTCGTTTGCAGGGTTAGTCCAGCGCATTGTAAGAAGTGAAGGTGCAACTTCCGGATTATAGGGATCACCTTCGCCCTCTGCTGAGAGTGGCAAATGAGCATCTAGAGGATTCCAGGCAAGGTCCATAGTATGGCTGCCCATGTCACCGATCTGCCAGTTACCGAAGTCGCGATACATATTCCAGTGCAGGCAACCGGTCCCTGGTTTATCTAATGGCCCAAAATAACCGGGATTGTATGGATGCATGGGTGATGGACCGATCCACAAGTCCCAGTCCAGATAATCCGGCGCCGGACCGGAAGAAGGCAAGTAACCTGTCTTATCGTGCTTACGATTGCCCCAGGCATAAGCCTCTTTGAGTTCACCAATTGCACCATCATGGATTAGTTCGCGAACGCGATTGAAGTTGGGAAAGGCATGCCGCTGTGTCCCGCACTGAGTAGCAATTTTGTGGCGGTTCTCCATATAAATTTCACGGACCATCCGTGCTTCTTCCACAGTATTGGCCAGTGGTTTTCACCGTAGACGTGGAGCCCGCGATTCATTGCCGAGATGGAGATGTGGGCATGATGGTGGTCCGCAGGGCAACTGACGATCGCGTCCAAACCTTTATGGTCAAGACACTTGCGCCAGTCCTTGTAGTGTGTGGCCTGGGGGAATTCAACAGCTCCTTTTGCCAGAGCACGATCATCGACATCACATAAAGCCACCACATTTTCTTTTTTCAAGGTTGACCAGTGGGCCTTGCCACGACCCCACACCCCAATAAGGGCAATATTTAATTTATAGTTTGGTCGATTCTGACCAAATAGAGTTCCTGATGGGAGGACTAGCAAGCCTGCTCCGGTTGCAACTGACTTTTTCAGGAAATCACGACGGGGATAGGGAATATTTTCCATGAGGGTATTCTGGTTATAGCTACTAATATGATAACGAATATAATTGTCATAACAATTATAATAAAATGAATAAAACACCAAACAGTATGCCTCTCCACAGTCGGATAGTCATTAAAAGCAAGAACGCACAATTACTTGTCTCTTCTTTGTAAGGCTGCTTTGATAAACTCCCTGAAAAGAGGATGAGCCGCACGTGGCTTGGACTGGAACTCGGGATGAAATTGAACACCGACGAACCATGGGTGCGCAGGAATTTCAATGATTTCAACGAGCCTCCATTCAGGATTGATCCCGCTGATCGCCAAACCGGCTTCCGTCAATTGTTCGCGGTAAGCATTGTTGAATTCGTAACGATGACGATGGCGCTCGCTGACTGTCTCAGTCTGATATGCCTG
>CAYQCG010000178.1:0-5065 GCA_964415925.1 uncultured Puniceicoccaceae bacterium
AACCAGAAGCCCTTAACGGATTGTATTGAAGACGGATTCAAGAAGCAGTCGCTCACGGGCCAGACGGGAAACAAGATTTTGAAGATTAACCTCATCGAGGTTATCCAAACGGCCTAGGACGCTGTCTAATGGACTATGTGGCTTGTTAGACATGCGGCAAAGCGGCTGATCATTTCACGAGCCAGGTTCTGCTTTGTATCCGGACCCATTTGTGTGTTGTTGCCATTTCGGTCAAAGAGAATTACTTTATTGAAATCAGATTGGAAACCACTCCCCGGTTGACCGATAATATTAGCGACAAGGAAATCACAGTTCTTTGCATGGAGTTTTTTAATTGCATTCGCTTCCAGATCGTTTGTTTCCGCAGCAAATCCAACGACCAACTGATCATTTTTTTTCAAGGCTCCAAGTGTTTTCAGGATATCAATCGTTGGCTCCATCTCCAGAACACCGGGTAACTCGTGCTTCTTGATTTTACGATCTGCACGAACTTTGGGCCGTGAATCCATAACCGCCGCAGTCATAATCAGGATATTGCTATTTTGAAACCGGGGTCTCAAGGCATCATACATTTCCTGCCCTGTCTCAACATGAATCACATCAACACTATCGTGCACCGCAAGGTTTACGGGTCCGGACACGAGTGTCACGCTCCAGCCCAGGTCACGAGCGGCTTCAGCCAGTGCGTAACCCATTTTACCGCTGGAAGGGTTGCTTAGGAAACGAACCGGGTCGAAATATTCCCGGGTTGGACCTGCCGAGATGAGGCAGCGGATCGAGCTTGCCATAGTCCTGCCACGCTAGATGCTCTGCCCCACAGATGGAAGGCGAAAAAGCAAATCAACCCAAGCAGGAAAACCTTTTACTCAACCTGGCCTTTAACCTACTGATTCCGATTTTGTTATTAAACAAAGGGACAGACTGGATCGGGTTGGATGCGAAAATCAATCTCGTGATTGCGCTGACATTTCCGATTGCCTACGGCATCCATTTCGGGATCGCGCACAAGAAACTTAATTTTCTCTCGGTCCTTGGCTTTGTCAGTATATTTGTCAAGGGCAGCATTGGCCTTTTTGAACTAAAGAAAGAATGGGTAGCCATCAACGAAGCTGCTCTTCCCTTGATATTCGGTTTTGCGGTTTTGGCTACGGTGAAAATGAAAAAGCCACTGGTTAAGCTTTTTCTTTTCAACGAACAGGTATTTGACGTCCACAAAGTGGAAGAAGAACTGGACCGGCGTGGCACACGGAAAGATTTCGATAAGTTGCTTATACGGTGCACTGTCTGGCTCGCTTTTTCATTCCTCATCAGCGCGGTATTAAATTTCGTTGTCGCAGAGGCGTTCATCAAAACCGAACCCAGTGTTGATCTGGAGCAGTTCAACAAGGAACTGGGAGCGATGCAGGGATGGAGCTACCTCATCATCACCGTACCAACGATGGTTGTCACATTCTATGCTCTGTGGATTCTTCTCAGAGGACTCAAGCAGTTAACCGGATTGGGATTTGAAGATGTGATCCATCAGCCTCCAGAGAAAGAGAAGAAAGACTAAACATTTGCTTCTTCCCTTGCCGTGGAGCGCGTGCTTCGCTCGTTAATCGGAAGATAATGCTGACCTACATCACCAGTGTAGATCTGCCTTGGACGGTAGATACGGCCACCTTTTTCTTTGGTAGCAACTTCGTACCAGTTTGCTATCCAGCCCGGCAAACGTCCGATTGCAAACATAACCGTAAACATGTCCTCAGGAAGACCTATCGCCTTGAGCAGGAGCCCACTGTAGAAATCTACATTCGGGTAAAGTTTGCGTGATATGAAATAGTCATCATTCAGAGCAGCATCCTGCAGCTTACGAGCAATATCCAGAAGTGGATCGTTCATATTCATTTGATTTAGGACTTTCTCCACAGCTTTACCGAGGATTTTGGCTCTCGGGTCAAAATTCTTGTAGACCCTGTGACCGAAGCCCATCAGACGTGCCTTACCGTTCTTGGCATCCTCAATAAAACGGGTTCCATCATCCCCGGTTTCATGAATTTCCTTCAGCATTCTAATTACGGCGACATTAGCCCCACCGTGCAGCGGTCCCCACAAGGCGCAAACCCCAGCAGCTACCGATGCAAATAGATTTGCTCCGCTGGAAGCCACCATACGAACCGTTGATGTACTGCAATTCTGTTCGTGGTCAGCATGAAGCAACAAAAAGAGATCTAAAGCATCAATGACTTCCGGAGTTGGCTCATAGAGATTATATGGCTGCGAAAACATCATATGAAGGAAATTGGCCGTGTAGCGCAGATCACTTCTAGGATGAATGACCGGCAGCCCCATTTCTGCACGATAGGTCATTGCCGCAATTGTGCGTACCTTTGAAATCAGTAATGAGGCAGCCTCGTCGAACTGCTCAACATCGCGTTCCCTTTTATTGGTAGCCATTTCTGGGTAGTAGCAACCCAGTGTATTAAGCATGGCGGATAGTGTCGCCATCGGAAAAGAATCCGGCGGAAAACTTTCGAACATGCGGTGCATACCGATATGCAGAGGCGTATATATTCTGACCCGGGAACGGAAGTTATCCCTTTCCTCGACGGTTGGCAGATGACCGTAAATGATCAAATGAGCGACACATATAAATGTGGATTTCTCCGCAAGTTCCTCAATGGGTATCCCGCGATGTCGCAAGATACCTTTTTCACCATCAATAAAGGTGATATCAGACAAGCAGGAACCAGTATTTCCATAACCTTCGTCGTAGGTTATGTAGCCAGTCTCAGAACGTAACTTTCTAAGATCGACTGCTTTTTCGCCTTCGCTACCAACGATGACGGGGTATTCGTAAGTTTTATCTGCGAGGGTCAGCGTGGCCTTTTCTTCCATGGGACTACTTTGCTTAGGATTATTACACTAATGAATGGTGCAGAGAAGGCTACTATTTCCCCTGAAAAATGGTTAAGAGGCAAGTAAAACCTTAGTTTCTATAACTGTCTCAAAAAGTTACGGTAGAGCTGTAAACCCTTAGCCTGACTTTTCTCCGGGTGACATTGCGTAGCTACACAGTTACCGCGCGAAAGAGCACTGACAAACCGGACTCCGGCATATTCCGTTATGCCCCAGATAAGATTAACCTCACTCGTAGAAGCATAATAGCTGTGAACAAAATAAAACTGGTCGTTTAACGGATCCAATCCATCATTGCATGGTAAATCCTTCTGGAATTGGACTTCATTCCAGCCCATATGCGGAATCTTAACAGGTTGCCCTCGTGCATCAGACCCAGACGGGAAGCGCAGAACTTCGCCGGGAAAAATACCCAGACATTTCGTATCGCCTTCTTCAGAGTGTTCGAAGAGACCCTGTAAACCCAGGCATATGCCGAAGAAAGGTCTGTCTCTTTCAATCCAGTCACGGATAAAGTTGTCAAAGCCACTTTGTTGTAACATCCGCATTGTATCGATAATCGCGCCCTGACCGGGAAACACCAGCGCATCAAAACCGGTCACTTGCTCCGTATTATCGACCAGAACCGCATCTGCACCGACATGGCGCCAGGCATTAAGGACACTTCTCAAGTTGCCCATACCGTAATCGATTACCGCCAATCGGGGTTTTGCCATAAAGGTGTTCATAAAATAAATCCGGGCTGTAACGACTATTGCTTTCGATAGTCTGTCAAACTTACCGGCAAGCCATCCTGATTATCTGATGCGAGATACAGAGTCTGGGTCGGGAAGGCAAATTCAATTCCTTCTTCATTATACCGCTTTACCAGTTCTAAATTGAACTTTTCTGAAAAAGCCAAGTAGTCCCAGTAAGCAGGCGGATGGTACCAGTAAATAACGAGTATATTGAGTGATGCCGCATTGAACTCATTGAAGTATGCCCTGGGAGGGAACTCCGGGTCCATACCTTCATGATTATCGAGCAATTGCCTGATTATATCCAGTGCACGCTGGATTTTTTCCGGTGGGGTGTTGTAAGTAATCGTAATGTTTGTCAATCTACGTATGTGAGGCCTCCGGCCTATATTCACGATGGCTTTATTGGATACGTCTGAGTTTGGAGCAACGACCAAGTGTCCGGTCAATAATCGAATCCGTGTTGAACGCAGACCGACTTCTTCTACCACTCCGTCATGTCCATCATAGACAATCCGTTCACCGACCTGAAACGGTTTATCCAGGAAGATCAGGATTGAACCGAAGACATTCTTCAGGGAGTCCTGGGCTGCCAGGGCAAAAGCCAATCCTCCAATGCCGAGGCCCGCGAGGATTGAAGTAATTTCCTTATCGCTGATGACCTGGACGATTTGCAGGATAATAAGGATAACGACGAGAATTTGCAGGCTCCGCTGGACAACAGGAACCAGCATTTGACTCATCTTCTTGTCCGTTTCACGAGCTGATTTGAGCATCCAGGCATGAGGGACATCAATCAGTCGCCAGGCCAGCAGACCAAAGACTAGAGAGGCCAACACGCCCTCTGAAGTTGCCGCGACACTAGCCGCAGACTCACCTAAACTCATGAAACTAAATCCAGCCGTGAAGCCAATGAGAAAGCCTATTAATCCGGAAGTCTTTCCTAGCGCCCGGAGTGCGACTTGAATAATTTCATGACCGCGCTTTCCAGCCCTGTCGGCAGAACGCAGAAATAGGTAGCCACACAACTTGCCGATCAAAAAACCGCCAAGGACACCTATAAAAAGTGCCAAAAATCGCCAAAGTTCGTTTCCTAGAATCGTTTGTTCGAATGCCGCCGTCAGCCCATCCATAAGATACCATCTTTTTTGGTCAGAGTGTTCCCTTTGTAGTGGGCAAAGCTCCTTCCAATCGGGTATCGATCTGTGTGGCTATGTCCAAAGCACGACTGAAGCACTTAAAAATGGCTTCAGCCATGTGGTGAGGTTCTTCGCCATATTCAAGTGATATGTGGACATTGGCACTACACGAATTAGCAAAACCCTGGAAAAATTCCTTTAACAGACTAACATTAAAATCCCTCACTTGTAATCCTTGTGATGGCACATTATAAACAAGGATTGACCGACCGCCCAAGTCGATTGCAATAC
>CAYQCG010000179.1:0-5059 GCA_964415925.1 uncultured Puniceicoccaceae bacterium
TTTTCGCTGTCCGCGCCCAGGTGCTTCTTAAAGTGTTTCAAGGCTGTTGCATAGCGGTTGAAGCTGCCGGGGCTGAGTTCCATACGCTTGGTTTCCAGCCAGTCTTCGACAAATTTGGTTATAGTGAAGCTGGAAAGCTCCTCCCCATGAATCTCTTTGTGTGCATCTGATAGTAATCGACGTGTTGTCCGCTCTGATTTTTTCTTACGATACGCATCCTCCAGCATATCGGCGACTTTGAGGGCTTGTCTCCGGTTTGTTGTCTTCGTGGATTTCTTACGTTGCTTGCCAGTGGAGTCTGTGAAGCAAGCAGTGTAATATCGACTGTTTGGGTGTTTCCAAATAGAGGCCATAGGTAAGAATGATAGTAAGAATAACGTGGACGTACAAGCAAATTGTGGAAAAATAAGATGCTGATAACCATGCGCTTTAGCGCTCTATCAGGGTACAATTATTGAATCGTGGGTTCGATTCCCACTGCCCGCACCAGGATCAGGCTTGCTCACACATCTCTTGCCCCGGTATTTTTTTGGCCACTCGGTTCAAATGCCTCCCGAAAGCCTGCATAACCCAAAGGTGTATCAGCGCCTGTGAATAATTGTAGAGATACCACGGTAACCTTGGAGCATAACCGTGAATCGCAGCGATGATACACTGGCTCTCCTTGATGTTCAGGAATTGAAACAGGCCCTGTGGGTCAACCGGCTTGGAAAGTAGGCCCCCGGTTATGTAGAAGGCCCGGCGTCGCTCACTGTTCAACGAAAACGGGGTAGGGGTTAGTTCCAAGAGTAACAAACTCGTCCATGGACCGTAAAAGCGCAACGCGCCCTTCTCATCCTGTTTGACATTAAGCAGCTGATGAAAACCCTGGGTCAGCCAGTTGGAATATTCAATTGACACCCTCGGCGCGTTCCAGCCTTCAGGTAACGGCATCCGCTGGACAGAACGCACCTGTCGAGCCTGCCTGATAATAACATTGTCCTTCTTTTGTGTCTTGCTGCGGGGTCCTGCCAAGGGTGCTCCCGAATCATTGATAGATCCACGGATCGACGCTTCCAGGGGAACCGCGTTCTCAAAAATCCGGTTCAGCAGGGGATTATCCCTCGCCATGAGGTCATGTTTCAAACTGTCCAATAAGGGCCGAACCAGTTGTTTGGAAACACCACCGAATAAGGAAACCCAGAGACAGGACAGGCCAAAGAAATTATAGGGAAAATCAACCGTCAGCCGGCGCTTGCCCAAGATTTCCTTGGTCTTCAGTATCAATTCCCGGTAACTCATTTCAGGGTGACTGGCCAAATCGTAGGTTCCGCCCCACAGGGATTCATCTTTTAGGCTGATCTCAAAAGCCCGTAATACATCCTCTATGTCGACCGTCTGTAGACTGGAGCGGGTCCACTTGGGAAGAATCATTACAGGAAGTCGCCTCACGATATTGATCAGCATCTGTGTGGATGAACCGCCGGGTCCGAAGATCAAGCCCGCCCGAAGGGAGGTCACGGGGATGCCACGGCTCCTCAGGACGGTTTCCACTTCCAGCCTGCTCGCCAGATGTGGGGACAACTTGCTTTCGGGTAGTTCCGGAATCAGTCCTCCCAGATAGATGATATGCCGGACATCGGCCGATTCTGCTGCCCGTGCAAAGTTATCTGCCAGCAACAGGTCCATATCCTGAAAGCTCCCCTGGACCAGGCGGCTTGAAGGCAGCATGGAATGCACCAGGTAGAGCGCATATTGAGCCCCCCGCATTGCCCCTTCTACCTGCGGCAGGGAATAGAGGTCACACTGTCGCCACTCTGTCTCGCCATTCCCGGCTTGATTCGAGGCGATAGAAGCAGAACGGGTCAACGCACGCCAGTTGTACTGACTGGCTAGAGAATGCCTGAGATGCTTGCCTACAAATCCACTTGCTCCGGCTACTACAACAAGTGGTTTCGAATTCATCTCTGAATCCTTGGTTGTATACGTTCAGAGGAAAAGAAGCGTCTCAACGTTAAATGGATGATCCTCCTGCCTTCGGTCAGCTGCACATTCAGCAGGATGCGTCCCTTGACCGCAACGATACATGAAAAGTCCAATTTCCTGTAAAGCCCTTTGGGGATTTGAGGTATGAAAGTAAGCCGTCTTTGACGCAGCAGGTGAACTATCAGTGACCATTTGGAAATGTAAACTGCTGTTTCTTCTCCGTGATTGCCCAGCCAGACACATCCCCTGACTCCCTCTAATGTTAGGTCGCCGGAGATCTTTAACTCCGAATGAACCACCTCAGCCATTAAGGTCACGGGTTCTGATCTTGAGAACACCGTTTAGCTTCCACTTCGCATGGACCGCGTTATCGCCAGTCCCGCTGGGCACCCATACTTCCATGTTCTCGAAATCATAGGTAATTTCAGCATTACGGCCGGTTAACTTGTCATATAGCCCAATTGCCAATTCAGGCCATGTTGTTGTGTGTTTTTCATCCATGTAGCAGAATGCCCGAATAATCATAGAGTGCAAATTCTAGTGCTATTTCGCAAAGGATAATCTGAAACCAAGTCTGCATTGATTCCTGGATGTCAATTCAGACTCAGGATGGCGGGCCCGTTCGACATCAAGCCGCTGGCCCTGACTATCTCTAGCCGAATTTAAACAGCTGCTTCTATGGAGGCCCGCTTCCAGTACTGTTCCAGCTCTGCAAGGATACGGTGAACTTGCTGAAAACCGCCTTCACGTGTCGCCGCTTCGCAGTAGGTGTATATCTGCGACAACCCCAGTGCGATTTCCTGGCTTTGCGAAAAGTCCAGACTGTCCCTTAATAACCTCAGATGATGAAGCAACCTGACTGTATCCGTTTCCCTGGCTGATTTCCGGGAACTGGCATACAGCGCGAGCAAAGTGTCCACCGGACGTGTCGCATGTATTTGTCCCGTGGTATACTTTTCTTTCAGTTTGCTATGTATTTGAGGCATTTTATGCGAGGAGAGTTCTGAATAATCCGCCATTGGGATTACCCGTATTAGCACTGCTCAGGATATCTCCGGCAAGTAAACCGGCAGCCTGTCCGGCGGGAAGATTATTCGTTTGAGTGAGGATGGATGCGTTCGCCTGTTGCAGGATCTGCATTCCGATCAAATTTGTTTGTGCATTGGCTTGTGAAAGGGACAGCAGTCCGTCTCCACCCGATCCACCCAGCAAGGTGCTCAGTAATTGTCCTGTATTCAGGCTTGCAGCCCCGTTCAATGCGGCGCTCCCTGCTCCCATTCGCGCCTGCTGGATCCGGACAATTTGCTCCTGGGCTTTGTCTAACTCGGCATATTGGGTGTCTGCACGTTCAAGGGCAGCATTAACTTTGGCACCATACTTTTCAAAATCGAACACCTCGTGTTCAGGGATCTCCTTAGTGTAGTTAATTTGTGCACTCAGCTGTGTTCTGGTCATACCAAATTCCTTATTATCCACGGACAAACTGAATCCACGGTCAAAGTTAATGCTTCGCTGTCCACTACCGCCAAGATTCAAATTATTGAGGAAATCAACCATCCGGCCCTCTCGATTATAGAGCGTGGCAGTTGAGTTGTTCCCTTGGTAATTGATCTCAACCCGGTATGTTCCACTCTCTAATATACGTTCCGGGTCACTCGTCTCTGAGAGCTTTACTCCGGCAACTGAAAGGGTTCCCGATTCACTTGCCCGGGGCGGTGTAGTGACAGCCAATTCGGCGCCTGCTTCAGGAACAGTCTCCGTCCGGCCGTCGTCCAGTTCATGACGATTGATCCGCTCGTATCGGACTTTAGCCAGAAGAATGGCAGGCCCAAATTCCTCAAAATCATACTTGTCGATTTCATCCGACAGTTGTTCTTTATCGAAAGTCAGCTCAACACCTGAATCAAGGTTAACGGTTTCTTTTCCGTTCCCACTCAAGTCAACAGGCTCCTTGCTCGATAACAGGCTGCCATTTGAGTCGAACAATTCGATCAGGGAATTGTGTCCGGCATAGTGGACTTTGATCTGATAATCTCCGCTAGACAACTCAAGGTTTCCCGGCGCCGGATTGACTCCCTTCGATCCGCTGATGTCCAGGCCCAATACCCCTGCCAGGGCGTTATTCGCCTGGTCTGAGGCATCAAAGAAGATTTCCGTGCGAACCCCTGCCACTTTGCGTGATAAATCGAGGCCCTCCTCTTCACTTGATTTAAGGCTATCCAGCTTGATCCTGGTTGTGCTGGCGGTTCCGGAACTCACTTGAATGTCACTACCATCCAAAACTTTTTTTCCATCAAAGCGTGTCTCATCGACCAGTATGTCGACGCCGGCTGTCAGACTACGCATCATTCCGTAGATCTCCACCTTCCGGGAATCAGTTGTCTTAGGCTGGTTTGCCTCTATGCTAAGCTCTTGTAGCGTCTGCAGATTTGAGCGGAGGGTTCCCAGCCGTTCCAGCGCGCCACTCAACAGACGGTAAGAGTCCTCCATATTACGCGCCTTGACCGTATTTGAGGATGTAATTGTCTTTAGAGCACCGGATATGCCGCTTGCTTCCTTCCTGGCAGTGGCAAATGCATTTGGATCCAAATAACTGCGTATCTGGTCTGTACTGGGTGTTTCCATACAATTTGGGCTGTTACTTATCGGCAGAAGGCGATCCTTGCTAAACCTCTATCTGTATACTCAGTTTCAGCTTCTTATGTTATGTCACATTGATGAGCATTGAATTGATTTTAACTTTTTCGAAGCCTTTGACAGGCAACTGGAAACCAATTAATCAAAGGGCATGAATTTTGAATCGCTGCTGTATTCCCTGGGTGCTCCCAGTTTTTTCAGTTCCCGAGCCTTTACCCCCGCATTCCTGACCGCCTTCTCCTTACGCTACGGAGAGCATTTCCCTGTCTTGGGTAATATTTCTTTTTTACAGGCGAGCGGACAGGAACCCACCTGGTTCACCAGCAACCTCACAATTCTGGGCCTGGGAGCTCTGGCGCTTGCTGAAACAGCGGCTACTAAGATGCCGGAAGCAGAAGAACTGCTTGGAGGATTTCACAAATATTCCAAGACGGGTCTGGCAGTATTGACTTCACTT
>CAYQCG010000180.1:0-5032 GCA_964415925.1 uncultured Puniceicoccaceae bacterium
CCCCTTCGCGCGGTGGCTTCCTCCCCCGTCTATGCTGCTACCGCGACTGGTTCATCCCCGCTGGTTTCTTGCGAGGTCGTCGTTTCATCCTGAATCGATTCGCTCCTGACGACCTGGCTTTCCGGATCGTAAATTTCTTTTACCGTGGTCGAGGCCTCCGTATCGATTTCAACGGATACTCGCGCTACCACGTTCTGCGGTCCAACTACCTTGGCCAGCATTGTCTCTACTTTCTGTGTAAAGTAGTCCTCCAGACTCTTGCGGAATTTGAATTGCCCGCTTGCCGCGCCCACAATTTCGTCCGATGCCAGTTCCTGGGATAATGGATTGCCGTTGCTGTCAACCACCACCACATCGTCTACCGCAAGACCCTCCACTGCATTGGCAACCAGGAAGCGCACTGAGTTTACTGCGTCTCCCGGTAAGACGCTGCCTCCTGTATCGATGAATACGGATGCAGTCGGCCTTACCTCGGCATTCGTTACCAGTAGTTGGTTTTCCGGTACAACAATCATTACCCGGGCACTGCGTACGCCTTTGAGCTGTGCTATCGTCCGGGAAAGTTCTCCCTGAACCGCTCGCATGTAGTTTGTCCGCTGTACGAAATCACTGACTCCGAACGACGTACGGTCAAAGATCTCAAACCCGACACCCCCTCCGGCCGGAACCCCTCGGCTTGCCAGTTCCATCCTGACCTGGTAGACGCTCTCGCTTGGGACATATACCGAGCTCCCGTTTTTCAGCTCGTAGGCGATGGCCTGTTCATCAAGGGCTTTGACAACCTCGGACAAGTCTTTTGAGTCCAGCCCCCCATACAATAAAACAAACTGGGGTTTGCTGGACCACACGATCAACGCGATCATTCCTGCCATAACCCCAAAAAAAGCGAGTGTTATGGAAACCCGCTGGTTGACCCCTAGTTCTTTCCAGAACTGTTTAAGTTGTTGGCTGACATCCGACATTTAGCTGAATATGTATGTTTGCTTACGCGCTCATGCGGGTTAGTTCCTGGTAGGCCTCGACCAGTTTGTTGCGGACTTCTACTAACAGGTTGAAGGCAACTCCTGATTCCTGCATCGCTATCATCGCTTGGTGAAGATTATCTGACTCGCCCAGCATAAGCTTCTGCGCCTCAACCCCTGCTGCCTTGGATTTTGCATCAACACTGTCGACTAATTGCTCCAGCAACTGGCCGAACGACCCCTTGCTCGTAAGTCCGATGGTGGGCGCTGCCTGTGCGCCGCCTTCATTCTGGATTTGCTGTAAATGGTCGAGTGCTCTTTGTCCGTAGGCTTCAAGGTTCGATAAATCGATCTTGCCCAATCCCTCTGGCAGCATCCCTTCTGTTTTTACGCTCGATCTGAGCTTTGCCAGCGCTTGCTGGGCGGATGTTTCTGCAGCTTGCGCTCCTTGAGTCTGGTTCATGAATGAACCGGTAAAATTCTGGATTGAATCAAGCAATGACATCTTCGGTGATAGTTAAGGTTATCGGCCTATCGCCAGTGCTTGTTGTGCCATCCGCCTGGCATGACGGACTACCTGCAAGTTCGCTTCGTAAGCCCGAGTGGAGGTAATCATGTCAACCATTTCGCGTGACATTTCCACATTCGGCATTTCCACCATTCCTTCTGCGTTCGCATCCGGGTGCTGTGGGTTGTAAATCATTCTGCTTGGTGTGTCATCTTCGGTAATATGTGATATTCTGACGCCTCTCACCATTGGGTCTCCGCCATTTGCTTTGCTCGCGTTGTCTACATAAGATTCAAACGCGACCATCTTGCGTTTGTAGACTTCACCGTTCACATCTCGTGTCGTGAAGGCATTCGCTATATTTTGTGCTACTACGTTCATCCGCACTTTTTCAGCGTTTAGTGCGTCTGTTGTTGCTTCAATGCCGGTCAGTAGATTCATGGTCGGGTAGTTTCTCGGTTATCAGCCGCGAACATTGCCGCTGATTGCCTTGTTCAACTTACTGTAGGTACCGTTTATATACTGGGTCAGAAATTCGTAATTCAGCGCGTTCTTCGATATTTCCATCAATTCATGGTCCAGTTCGACATTGTTGCCATCGGCCCGCAGGGTCAGGGTATTGGGATCTGTTTCCAGTTCCGGTTTCATTTCACGGACGCGATCCATCTGGCCCATTTCCATCGCTGATTTCAGCTTTTGCTGAAAATCTGTTTGAACATCCACTCGCCTGTAACCTTGTGTTTCCACATTTGCCAGGTTGCTTGCCAATGCTTCATGCTTCTTTGCGGCAAAATCCAGCATCGTCTGGGCAAGCTGATAGTTAGCCTGGTCGAACATACCTTCAATCATGCTTCAGGCACAGCACTCAATATGCCAGCTGCTGAATTATTTTATTATCTCATTGCACACGAATAGAATACAAACTATTCGCAGTTTGTTAATGCCTCTATAAGGAAGTTTTTGCCGAGATTTTCATGCTCCCTTACCACGTTTTCACTCACCATCGGGTTTCACTTCGGGCAAGAAATTTTCCGTCTCGGTCGCATATCAATAAAAATTAAAGGATTTCGGACGATCTTATAGCTTATCCAGTTTTTAATATGCGTAACTTGTTTCATAATGCACCGCAATCTTCTTCTCTCCGGCACCCACAAGTCGAAAAACAAATCGGCAACAAGGAGTATGATTTTATACGCAATCTTGTCTACCAGCGCAGCCGGATAAACCTAGGTGAGAATAAACGGGAGCTGGTCTTCGCACGTGTTTCAAAAAGACTCAGGGCACTCAAACTACAACGCTTCTCTGACTATATAGAGCTCATCCAAAGTCCTGCTGGACGCGAGGAGCTTACCCACTTGATCGATGTTATTTCCACCAATCATACCTACTTCTTTCGTGAGCAGGCCCATTTTGATTTTCTCCTTAATGAAGTTTTACCTTCGTTGACTGAATCAACTAACTCAACCTTTGGCAGGACCTTCCGGGTATGGAGCGCCGCAACCTCCAGTGGAGAAGAACCCTATTCCATCGCTATCCTTCTGGATGAATATTTTTCCCGTCTGCGTGGTTGGTCGTGGCGTATAGAGTGCAGTGACATCTCCACCCGGATACTCGCGCGTGCCCGTGAGGGACTGTTTTCTCACGAACGATTGAAGCTGATCAGGAATGACTGGCTCCTGAAGTATTTTACGAAACAGCGTTCTCCTAATTCCCATGAGTATAAGGTAAATAATATCCTCAAAGACAAAATGGGCTTTACGACCCTTAACTTGCTCGGTGAAGCTTATCCCTATCGCGAGTCTTTCAATGTTATCTTCTGCCGTAATGTCATGATTTATTTCGATCGTCCTACACAACAGGAACTGGTTCACAGGATGTCTCCTTTGATCAAACCAGGGGGATATCTCATGATCGGCCATTCCGAAAGTCTCACAGGCATTCAGCATTCGTTAAAAATGGTAAAACCGGCTATCTATCGTAAAGTCGACTAAACCATGGTTGCTCCCGTCAAAGTCCTCATCGTTGATGACTCGATCGTTGTCCGGCGTATGCTTACACGCATACTTAGCGAGGATAGTGGAATCCATGTCGTCGATACCGCAGCCGACGCTTTTCAGGCCGAAGCCAAGATTATCCAGCATAAGCCTGATGTCCTCACTCTTGACATTGAAATGCCCAAGATGGATGGCCTTACTTTTCTCAAGATACTCATGCAAAAGCGTCCTATGCCGGTTATTGTCATGAGTTCTCTCAGTCAGGAAGGATCAGCCTATGCTCTCAAAGCATTGCGGCTGGGTGCTGTTGATGTCTTTGCTAAACCATACGGACCTTACTCCGTCGGGGATATTGGACCCCAACTGATTGCCAAAGTTAAAGCCTCGGCTCAAGCAAGGATTAGCAGGCCATCGGTTAGTGTCGAAAGCGGAACCCCTCTGCACAAGCCCCCAAAAGAGCCCCTGAACAAGCCACAAATACCCCCACCCACGCTTCGTAACCGTTTTCATCCACGCCAGGTTATTTTGCTCGGTGCATCGACGGGTGGGACGGAAGCTCTCCATCAGGTGATTTCCGCACTGCCCGCCGAAATGCCCGGTATCTGCATCGTCCAGCACATCCCCCCGGTCTTCTCCAAATCATTCGCCGAGCGCCTTGACCGTTACTCCACGCTCCGTGTCAAGGAAGCTCAGGAAGGTGACAAGGTCCTCCCCGGTCGGGTCCTCATCGCTCCGGGCGATAATCATATGATTTTACAATGGTCGACCTCAGGATATACCGTTTCGATTCGTAAGGGACCACCCGTCTGGCATCAACGACCGGCAGTCGATCTCCTCTTCAAATCAGCCGTTGACATTGCAGGCAAACACGCCATTGCTGCAATCCTGACCGGCATGGGCCGTGACGGCGCTGATGGTTTACTCGCTTTAAGACAAAAGGGTGCACAGACATATGGACAGGATGAAGATTCGTGTGTTGTCTATGGCATGCCCAAAGCAGCCTATGAAATCGGTGCTGTCCAGCACGTTGTTCCCCTTGATCGTATGGCCATGGCTTTGCAGGACGCCCTCACTGCAAAAGTTAGCTGACAGGATTCAAACATTCTCGTATCTTTAGACCATGTCGCATCATCACTTGACGCGTTTGGGACACACTCCGCTGCTTTTCTTGCTGGATCACTCGGGCACGATAATCACTTGTGAAGATGAAGCCGGTGATTACCTCGGACATAGCAAGCCACGCATAAAGGGCGAAAACCTCTTTGAAATTCTTCACCAGATAAACCCGCTATGGTGTAATCAGCTTTCCCAGTGGCCGGAAATTGCGTCTTCTGTAACCCTCGATCTAAACAACGAAGATTCCAGTAACGGATATCACTTCAACCTCCATACGCTTCCCTCTGAAAAAGGTTTTCTCGTAAGCCTGACCTCCATCCTGCCTCATGACCCTGAAGCCAGTGACCAGGCTTTTGAGAGATTCTCCCGGAATCCGCAATCCCTCCGTCAGCTGATGCTGCGAATGAAAGTCGCAGAAGCGCGGCTTGAACTCTATCATCAGCACTTCCCCG
>CAYQCG010000181.1:0-5023 GCA_964415925.1 uncultured Puniceicoccaceae bacterium
ATTACCGTCATTATCGGAGACGTCGCCAACGAATTCGTTGGTGCTGGGCAGGAACTGGACGGCGTCCTCGTAACTGGTGGCACCGATATCATCGAGGTATTCTTCGGTCAGGATCGTCACCGGATTGGCGAGGCTGCGGATATTCGTCCGCAATTGCGTCCCGGAGAGGGTTTCCGAGGCATAATAGCCTGAATCCTCTTCTTCCGAAATGACGAAGGGGTTCATTTCGAGGACGTCTTCCTGTTCTTCCTGGGCGTTGGCGGGTTGGGTTGTCCCTGCAACACCGAGAGTAAGGACGGCAGCCAGGGTCTTGAGGACGGGTTGCCGGTTTACTGCTGGAGTATCTAATGTTTGAGGTATGTTCATGGTTTCCTGAGTATCGTTTGAGTTAGCTATAGATGAGGAAACATCCGAATTTTTCGGACGCGTAACAGCGAACGCCCGGGTCATTTCATCCTGAAAGAAGACCAGTTGCGTTCCCTCAAGCATGCGGTCGAGCGCATCACTTGGATTCATATTCCCTACCACGCGTTTCGTCCTGACATCTTCAACACTCTGCGGATCGAATACGATACTCAGGTCCGCCTGGCGGGCGAACTCCCTGAGTGTCTCAATAGCCATACCGTCCTCAATCTCGAAGGACTGACTGGCAGCGTGAGCTGTATTGATAAGGAGCATTGCTAGAGCGAGAACGCCAATATTAGACGTCCGCCTGACACCTTTAAACAACTCAAGCATTAGAAGGAGAAGCTGGGGTACGGCGGGGGGGGTCCGATATTTGCGTAGTATGTTCGACAGATACAAACCTTGACGCCGTAAAAACCACCAAAAAATATTTAGAAAAGTTAATTTAAATTATTAAGAGGGATAATTAATGTATAGCCAATTGGAAGTAACATTTTACAATATATAAATCTACGGGCATACGACGTCAAGCACTCCAATACTCCATCCTTATGCAGGAGCAAATACATTTATATGCATAAATGATGTTAACGGGGTAGAAACTATAATTAACTGGAAACAGCGCTTAAGCAGTCGTCTGTAGGAACGTCAGCCATTTAATTCTTGAAGAGGACGATCGTCCTTTTGTCCTTCCACTTATATTTAATATTAAAAGTCGTTTCCATCAAGCGCACAAAACCCTCGACATCATCCGACCAGAATGAGCTGCTAAGGATGATCGTATCCAGAGCTTCACTACCCAATTCTACCTTGATAGGGTTATGCCGGTTAAAAGCCTGTATGATATTTGACAAGGGAGCCGTATCAAACTCGAGCATCCGGGGCTGCCAGATGAGTGCTTCGTCAATTTCAATCTCATTAATCGACTTAACGTGCATTAGCTTTTGCCGGTCAGCAACATGCACAATTGCACGCTGGCCAATACGCAACGAGGTCTCGGGCATTGCAGCCCCACTTTTGCCCTTGCTTTCATCCCTCACTTTGACTTCCCCTTCGGAAACAATGACATCGACCTTCTCCTGATCAAAGCGGACATTGAAGACGGTTCCTACGGCCAGAACTTCAACACCTCCAGCGGAAACCACAAAAGGACGATTGGGATCCCTCGCTACGGTGAAGGTCGCCTCGCCACCCTTAAGGATGACGTGCCTGATATTATCGGCGTAATTGGATTCGAGGACAGCTCTACGATTGAGTTTAACCGTGGAGCCGTCGGAGAGTGTCCGTTGCTCGATCCGGGCCATTAATTCTACTTCCGGAACGAGGGTTTCCGTCTGGCTTTCATCGCTCCTTGAAAGTGTGGTATAGGTGCCTATTGCAACCAGCAGCATGACCAAAGCGGCGGCGGCAGCCAGGACGGGAGTGAAATGATGCCATCTGTTCCTGTGAGGCGCCTGGTTCCCATCGAGCAGGTTTGCATCAACACGAAGTTTGTGGGTTGTCTGTATACCGACAAGACGATCCAACTCTTCGACCTCCCATTTGAAAAGAGACATAGCCTCCCGATGGCGCGGATCTTCAGAGAGCCATTGAGTGTAGGCGTCCTGTTCATCTGCGCTAAGCCCTCTTTCGAGACGGACTGTCCATTCCGAAGCGGCAATCTCAATCTGCGAAGACCCAGATTTTTTTTCTGAAAACAAGCTCATGATTTATTCGTATTGACCAGGCCATGCTTACGGAAGTATGCGATGCATTTACGAAGCCCAATGCTCCTTTGCGATTCAACCGTATGAATGGTTATCCCCAATTGTTCTGCGATTTCCTTATGCGACATTCCATAAACTACACGTAACGTCATAATCTGTCGACAACGTTTGGGCAGAGACCTGATGGCCAGGATCAGGTGGTTGAGTTTCTCTTCGTTGGCTAACGATTCGGGCGGTGTACTCACTTCATCAACGATACTGATCTGATCCACTTCTACCGTGCCGCCCGAGTGTTCATAACGGTATTGTCGCAACTGGTTTAGAATTAAATTTCTTGTCGTGACGAAGAGGAACGCCCTGGGGTTTGCTATCGGGCCTGTCTGGTGGGCCTTCAAGGTCCGTGTGAAAGCCTCCTGTAAAATGTCATCGACATCACGAATCACGGGATAACGACGGCCTATCCAGTGGCGGAGATCATTTTCATGGGGTAAAATCTCGCTGTGGAACCAGGCAGATTGTTCTAAGTCTTTATCCTTCATTGATGACGGTGGGCGAGAGCCATATGATTACACTTGTATACAAAACAGCAAGATGGGCAAACCATGAAAAATAAAAAACACAGAAAAGGCGCGATTTGCTGCCGGGAAGATTCCTTAAAGCCCCAAGCTATTGTACATCAGTCCCATATATAATTGAGAGAGACTTATACTACCTGAAGCATATTCAATTAAATTATTCCCGTTTAGCCATAAATGAATCCAGAAACGTCTTGTGTATGAAAAAAGTTTATTTCATGGTTTGGAAAATAAAGAGTTTCTTAACCCTGCCGGAAAACGCCCCTTAACATTTCCGTCGATAGAATAAATCCCCTTGCCAAGATAAATTCAGGTTGTTCACGATTTTAATGATGCACCCAATGAATTCGAGGAACTGCAATACCCTATGCCGTTCAATCTGGAGGCTCGGTCTACTGCTTGTTGTTAGTATATTTCCAGTATTCCCGGGATCGGAGGCGTCCGCGGAGACCGAGAAACCGAATATCATTTTTATCCTGGCAGACGACCTTGGATACAGTGACCTCGGCATTATGGGGCATCCATATGCGAAATCACCGAACATCGACCTTCTGGCGCGTGAGGGAATACGGTTTACGAATGCCTACATGGCAGCAGCCTGGTGCTCGCCGAGTCGTTATGCCTTGATGAGCGGTGTCTTCCCTGCCCGTGAATTCACGGTAACCCATCTGCTACGGGTCGACCAACCCAACATTGGACGGCTCCTTCGGGATTCCGGCTATGCCACGGCGCATTACGGGAAATGGCATATGGGCGACCATCGTCAGGACGCCCCACCCCCTTATGATTATGGCTTTGAGGAGAGCTTTTCGACGCAGAGCAGTGGCCCCACCTGGCCGGCAGAAGCAAGGAGAGACCCCCACTACCGGGAAAAGACGACACCGTATTATATCAATCTGGCAATCGATTTCATAGAACGGAACCGGAACGAGTCATTCTACATCAATTTGTGGCTGTATCCAACCCATTCTTACATCAACCCGACCCCTGAACAACTAGCGGTTTACGATGACCTGGAAGTCGATATTAACGATTTTGGGAATCCCCTGCAACGCGACTTCCTGAAGTTTGTGTCCCTGTATGGAGATGTGGAAAAAGCCATGAGAGCGTATTGCTCCGACGTCACCGCACTGGACAAAGAAGTTGGACGACTCCTGCGAAAGCTGGAAGACCTTGGCCTGGAGAAGGACACCATCGTGATATTTTCGAGCGACAACGGAGCCGGACCTGTCAGCAACAACTGGGATGATGTTATCAGGCGATACAAGGAAAGACCGACATTACTGAATAACGTCGGCTCCAGTGGACCGTTCCGTGAGCGGAAATCGAGCATGTATGAAGGGGGCACACGGGTGCCATTCATTGTTCGCTGGCCGGGAAAGATACCCGGCAACACTGTCGATGACCGCACCATACTTGGTGGAGTGGACTACTTTCCAACCCTGGCCTCACTGGTTGGACTGGGATTGCAGAACTATTAAATCGACGGTGAAGATATGAGCGGCGCCATTCTGGGAAAGCCGACCGAGCGCGAGAACCCGCTCTACTGGAGTGACCGTCCCAACTGGTATACCGTCCGGGACGGGAAGTGGAAAGCACATATGAGGCAAAATAATTTCATGTTATTTGACCTGTCCAAGGATCCATCTGAATCCAACAATCTGGCATCGGAGTTTCCTCAACTGACGAGGAAATACCGTCAGCTACTCGAAGACTGGAACAAAGTAATTCATCAACCACAATAAAATGCTCCTCACAACGAAAATTAGAGTTATCCTGTTAACCCTTACCGGGTTGGCTATGGCAATACCGGCTATATCACAAGACACACGGGAACCCGTCGACTATGTGAACACCTTCATAGGCACAGGGGGTCATGGCCATACATTTCCCGGTGCGACAACTCCCAACGGGATGGTGCAACTGAGCCCGGATACGCGTACGCTGGGCTGGGATGCCTGCGGAGGCTATCATTACTCCGACACGTCCATCCTCGGATTCAGCCATACCCATCTAAGTGGTACGGGGATTGGCGACCTGGGTGACATTTTATTCATGCCCTTTACCGGGAAAGCCTTCATCGAGGCAGGCCCGGTTGAGAACCCGGATGCCGGATACCGTTCGCGCTTCAGCCACAGCAGCGAGGAATCCGAACCTGGCTATTACAAGGTGCATCTATCGGATTACGATGTCGGAGTCGAACTGACTGCGACCCCCCGCGCAGGATTTCACCGCTACACTTTTCCGGAGCGCTCGGGGGCAAGCCTCGTCATTGACTTATCCCACACGATCCATGGGCACCGGAATCCCTTTACGGAGATCCGTGTGATTAACGAA
>CAYQCG010000182.1:0-5013 GCA_964415925.1 uncultured Puniceicoccaceae bacterium
GCCCTCGTCAAGTCAAATCCGGCGTCCAACGCATTAACTGTCCGTCCTACCGCCCTGGCCCCGGTCCCGATAGAACCGATGACGGGGATGGTGGCGGCGAAACTGATACCTGCATTGACGTAATCGCCTCTAGCTGCATAGATGCTGCCATTGATCGCGTCGAAGGCTTCCCCCACCACGGGGACTAGACCCAGGAAATCTAACCCCGTCTGGATATCGTCCAGCACACTCGAGGCGCCTAGCCCTGTCGGATCCACAAAGGCCAGTGGTTTGCCGCCGGCGTAGGCATACCAGTTCCAGCCATCGCGGGCCGGGTCGGTATTGAGGAAGCGGCGGATTGTAGGGTTAAAATACCGTGCACGCATGTAGAGCAGATCGTAGACTCACTACTCAACTAACCACCAAATTCAGGTAACCACCAGGTAACCAGCGAGCAGAAATAGCCCTCTGTAACCCGCAGAAATGCGTCGTGTCCACATAGTTAAAATTTGCCTCAAATGTGAACTATATTTTGGGGCTAAGCAGCTGAATAAACAAGGGAAACGCTGGTGCCGGCTGAGGGACTCGAACTCTCGACCTGATGATTACAAATCAACCCACCACAGCGTTTGCTACGATCTGATTTCGCCACTATTACATTCTAACTTATGCATTAATCTAAGTTCACTAAAAGATGTCTAGATCACTTGGGTAACCACCAGGTAACCACCATAAGGTATTTCACGTTAGGGTAATGGCTGTTTGTCATCCGCACATCGCTTATGGTGCAAGTTAATGGACATGCCACCCTCGCTCAATTGGCAGGTTACTAGTTCGAGTCTGGTGAGCGGCTCCACTTGCACCCTCCAATTATATATAGTAATAAGCTACCCAGATCAGCATGGAGCTGATTGCGGGTGTCAAAAACCCATGCAGAAAACGGATTCAAGCATTGACTGTAATCAATGCCGTCTACCGGCTTATGGCCGTGAGGCGGTGATGTATGTCCAAGGCTTTGCCTAAAGATTGCCGCCACTGATTTTCTGCAGTGATTTTGACTCCCGGCCACCACCGTTCCATGGAGGGCGCATGCCACAAATGTTAGGGCTATTTTTAGTGTTGTTATCACCGCTACTCCTTCTGCTTGAACTGGTGTGGTCGCTTGTCTTTAACCATTTCAAAAGGAGATCAAAATGAAACCAGATGACGATATTGGCTTCCCCTACATTATTGAGAACCAGGGTGAGCTGAACAAAGCTACGGAGCTTGTGGCCAAACAGGCTATTGAGCTGATCTATCGGGTATCAGAGCATGAAATCCGTCTCTTCTGCGAAAGTTTACAGGATCGCATTGAAGATCGATTGCGCCCGAAATCCTGACTCTATATTGCAAACGTTTCGTTAAACTTTAAGCTTCATTTAAGCTTTTCACTTCACAACCGAAGTTCATATATAGCAACCGCTTACAATCAGTTGAAACAGAATAGACCATTCTGTTTCAACTGGATTATGAAGGCACCTTCAGGGAGTAATGGCAAGCTTAACACGAAGTAAAAAGAAATCTTGTCCTACTCCACCAGATTCACCCCATTAAACTCCAGGCTGCGGGAGTTGGGGTCAGGGTTGTAGTAGTATTCCATAATGATAAAGCCAGTGTCTGAGTTAAAGACATCCCAACTTATGTCTTCAAAAATCCAGCCGTAATTTGCTCGGAAAATCTCACCGTTATCATCTGAGATTGAGCGTATGCGGAATATATGATGCTTGTCTTTGTTACGTATGGGTTTGCTTGGCTCATTGGGCGTTCTCTCAAACTGAATATCAAGGGTTGGCGTGTAACCTATGACAGGTGCCTCCTGTGGCGGCGTTTGCATACTTGCAATCGGGCGATCACGATGGTCTTTGGCAATAAAGTGCTGTATTCCGTCGGCTTCATTTGGGAAAGCCAATTCGATATATACCTCATAATCACGTCGAGATCTTACTTCCCGTCTTAAGGTAATAACAACATCCGTATTATTCCCGATTCCATATGGCTTAACCAAATCTCCTTTTGCGAAATCAAAGCCGAACGGCTTATCTAACTCCGGTACTTCTAACCTCACCTTTTGATATACCATAGGAACTGGGTTAATTCTTTCTTTGAGAGTAACGATAACATTGGGAGGCGGTAGGAGTGAGCTTTTCTTTCTATTCCAAATGTCACCTTCAGAAGAGTGATAACCTTCTTTGTCTATTTCAGCAAAAAGCGATGTCGAAATATGATCTGTAAAAGACCATTCTCCATCTTTATCTGTCTTCCCAGTAAATGAGGCATTACCAAAATACATAGCAGTTACCTCTGCATTGTGAATGGGCGCACCGTCCTCGTTAGTAACTACTATTGTAACAGTGGCTACAGGTATATCTCGAACTTGAGAAATACCTGCAATTAAGATTAAAGGAACTAATAGAAACAGTATGAACTTTCTCATTGGTCGAGATCTCCTAACTCAATACACTTTGCGTACAAAAGATAGTTATAAGATAATGCAACTCCTTGAAGGTCTCCATGTAACCAACGGTTATTAGTTCTTGGCCAAACGCTACCGTTTATCATTTCAGAATTTAGATCAAAATCACCTAGATCACCAAGTATTACTTCCAGCGAAGAAGAGCCCGTCGCATCCGAATGCGCAGGAATCGCTTCTGCTAGAATTTTTGCATGATTTTTGATAAGAGCGATATTCTTACCCAATAATGGCAGTGATGGCAATTTAGTATTGGCCGTAGCTGTATTCGCATAAATCCATGTATCTACATTGCCCCATAGCGGAAATTCTGAATCTGTTTGCTGGAATGGATTAAAGAATGGAGTGGCAACGATTTCCGTAGCTGTAAGTTGATTCGCATCAAATGGCTGTAAGGGAACAGGTGTATAATTAGTATTAAAACCCCACCCTCCATGAATATCATTAGTTATTGCTGTGTTGGGATTTATAATACCTTTATTCATCTCATTATAAACCCATACGAGCTCAGTAGGCTCGCCGAATATGCCACTCCATGTGATATCCAAAAGACTGGGCACTTCACCGTCACTTTGCGCTAAAACCTCCTCACCGCTTGAATAAAAATTGTACGCATTGACCTTAGAAGGAAGGCTGCTAAAACGATCTTCCCACTTTAAGTGAACACGATTATCACTTGCACCATAAACTAGCTTAATCTGTTCATGCCAATAGGGCGCAAGTAACTTATCGAAGTAGTTGATGCCCGAAGGATGCCCTTTCCAATCCGGGTGTGTCATAAGCTCGTGGTTACCCTGCATTCCAGCATAAGCCTCTACCGGAACAGCTGCATTAATCATAAAATAGTTTCCTACATTTAAGTCAAAATCTACGATCATGCTACTGGTCAGCATGTTGCCCAAGCTATGAGCAAAAATAGAGGTATTCTGGCCGTCTAATCCATTAGTCTTTATCAGGTTAGAAACATAATTTGCCGCGATGAATGCATGAATGACATTCTCGTTATAATCTAGAGGAATAGGTCCAACATTGCCTGCGTCTGAGTACCAGGTAACCCCGATAAACCGAGCGTCACTACCCATCTGGAAAAACCGTTTGAAAATTTCAGCATGGCCACCAGGTGCATCTGCTCCTGACCAACCTAGACCGTGAATATTGATAAGTGTCTTGATTGAAGCACCATCGGAGTAGTAACCATCGCTGTAATTACTGGGATTACCAACGCTTGAAATCCAAGGCCCAACATCAGAACCGTTGAATTTTGGGTCGGTGGTATCGCCACGGATGTTTATTATACGTAGCATGTCTCTAACAGGGCTAAGGCTCAGTGGAAATTCATGTTTGTAGATCAACTCACTGCCACCTAAGCCCTGATCCTCGTAAACTTCCAGCACAAGAGGCGCTGTGGTAGCTGATTTACCTTCCAATAGCAATACACCACCCTCATTGGTATCGAGCTGGCTAACAAAGGAGCTATTCAAAAAAGTAAACGTTGCAGGAAAAACAGAGTCATCTTCCAAGCCTGTATTGGGGGTTGTGTGAATGTTTCCGACCTCTTCAGGCGTTAAGGTGGTATATGCGAAATTCAAGGCACCTTCACTGTGACGTAGTGCAAAACTATAGTCTGTCAAATCTCCAAGCACCTTCTTTAAATTACTGACATCTAAATAGACGGGAAAAAAGTCCACTAAGTCACGATTGCCATCTACTCTACAATTGGCGTGGTTAGGATTACTGCTGTCAGGTTTGTCATTAGCAAAGCCCTCAATGTCAGTTTCATCTTCATCATCATTGATCCAGAAGCGCCAGGGGGTAGCGGCTGTCACTTTGCCACGGTCTTGGTCATCGATGACGCCGTCGCGGTTCCAGTCGGTGACCATATCAGCTTGCAGGGCAGTTGCGCTGATAGTATCCGCAGTCATTCCTTGCTCGGCAGGCGATGGATTAGCCAAACTTAGACGAAAACCTATATCTCGCGTACTATCGCTTGGTTCTAATGCTTCAACCCAAAGCGTAGTTGGTAAGGTTAAGCCTGTTAGCACAGAGTTTACTAGGTTTGGCGTCCAAAGCGGTGCTCCAGGTGTGCCAAGAACATCTGTGTAAACCCTAACGTCACCACCTAAATAAGTTAATAGAACCTCAGTGCCATTAAAAATGTCCAGATCGTTAGGACCTTTTAGTTCCATTCTAAGGAAATTACTGCGGTCGTTTACTGGGTCATCATCAGCTATGGTGAAGGCTCCTATGAGATGTTCAACCTCAGGAACCTCACCGAGCGGTGGAGGCGCATAATCCACTGGTGAAGTCCTAGAGCGCGAATAGATATCTAGATCAAGCCGTGGAATGTCATCTCCGGCGTAAGCGACTTCATTCTCCTTAATCCACGAATTTTTGGCGCTGGAGAAAATACTGATCGAGCTAAAACCTTCGTTTAAACACAGATCATCCGATGAGATAACTCACTGATTATCAACACGAGTTAATAATAATCTCAATTTCTCAAAAAACCGCTTGCATTCACACAA
>CAYQCG010000183.1:0-5005 GCA_964415925.1 uncultured Puniceicoccaceae bacterium
GGTCATTGTGCTCCTATGTTAGATGCACATCATGCCTTGGACTTTTGACACCTCCCGGGTCACTGTTAACCCGTCCAGATTGAACTAGGTGGATCCACTGGATCCCCATCCTCGCTCCGGCCGCCTGCAGGTTCGCCTTGGTATGGTCGGGTTTGTCCTGCTCTGGAACTCCGGTTTCATTGCCGCGGAATACGGTATCGCCTCCACCGGCGCCTTCACCCTTCTCTTCTGGCGCTACCTCTTCCTTACCCTCGCCCTCGCTCCCTTCCTCCTCTTGCGCGGCGATGCGACGCGCTTTGGCCGCAAACGCATCACCCATACGATGATCGTTGGTGTCTTGTCCCATGGGGTTTGGCTCAGCTGCGCTATCCTCTCCATCCAGCTGGGTGTTCCCGCTGGGATCGTCGCCCTGATCGTGGCCTTGCAACCCCTCCTCACCGGTGTTCTTGCCGGCAGATGGCTCGGCGAACCGCCCAGCAGACTTCAATGGGTCGGACTCGTTCTTGGAATGACGGGTGTCGCCATAACCGTCCTTGCAAGACTTACCGGTTCCGGTAGCACATCCCTCTGGGGCTATGTCCTCCCTTTCTGCGCCGTTATTGCCATGACCCTCGCTTCGCTCATGCAAAGACGCATGAACCTCTCTTCAGATACGCCCCTCATGCCCATTGGCCCAATGCTGTTCTTCCAGTCCCTCGCCACCACTTTCGCCTTGATAATCCCCGCAGTGGTCTTCGAGAGCATGACTGTTGTCTGGGATCGGCAGCTCGCCTTCGCCTTGCTCTGGCTGATCTTCGCCGTCTCCTTTACCGCTTACCTGCTCATGTGGAAGCTCATCGAGTGGACCGACGCCACCCGCGTTGCAGGCCTGTTCTACCTGGGGCCACCCGTCACCGCCATCATGGGATGGTTCGCTTTTCAGGACCACCTCCTGACAACCGACCTTGCCGGTTTCGCCCTCGCCGGTCTCGGTGCATGGCTCGCTCAACGCACCGCCCTTTCACAAAGACACAGTCCAGCATCAACCAAAGTGTGACCCAATAAACAAAAGGGATCATGCCGTTATCATAGTAATCTGAGTAGCTCGACTCTGCCCCCGCTAATCCGACTCCCCACCCAGCTCTTTCCCTTATTTAATTACTATATCGCCTGTCCCGCTTTGCTGGATCAATAAGTCCCTGGTTCCCATCATTAGTTAATAAAAATTATTAATCATCCCCAAAAATCAAAAAACCGCTTGCTTTTTCCAAACTAAAGTATACAAACGTTTACATAATCAACTTACCTAATCCGCTCTCCTGTATATCCGGAATTCAAGAAAGCATCAATCCTTCAGAAAGGACTGCCCGATGACATAACTCCATAATCCCCTTTTGCATATTTCGAAATTCGAAACTTGAAACTCGAAATTCCTCACCCGTTCTTTGACAGTTCATTCGACATCACGGTTTCCCAAAGCGAAATCCGGGCCATCACTTCCGGATCGGTACCATCCCTTCGCTGTCCTTGTGCTTGTATATCAAATACAGGTTATACAATGCCAGCAGGGGAGGGAACAGGTTCGCCAGGATTCCCACCGAGTCGTTCTTCCCCCAGATGAAATAACTCAGCAGACACAGGCTGCCCATCAGGCTCATATACCAGAACAGGATCGGCAGGTGTGACTTCCTCAGGATCGTCGAGGCATACGCCTGTACAATCCACCGGCTGAAAAACATCATCGACCCGAAATACCCGATCAGCTTCCACGGCGTTACGGACCATTCCAGCGGTTCATAATAAAAGATTACTTCATGCATGTCTCTTCAATCCTCGGGTAGATCACCTTGCGGTTGAGCAGCCAGCGCACGCCGAACAAATCGTAGATGCCGCGCAACGCCCGGTTCCAGTTCGTGTACTTGCTCACGCCTGCCGTCCTTGATCGGTGGTTCACCGGTACCTCCGCCAGCGTCAGCCCGGCGTGCTTGAAGATCGCCGGCAGGTAGCGGTGCAGGCCGTTGTAAGGTACCAGGTAGTCCACCGCCTCCCTCGGGAAGACCTTCATCGAGCAGCCTGTGTCGCGGACCCCGTCGTCCAGGATACTGCGCCGGATCTTGTTCGCGATCCGCGAAGCCTGGCGTTTGCTCCAGGTATCCTTCCGCTTCATCCGTCGCCCGCAGATCACATCCGCCTCCTTCGCCTCCCACGCTTCCACCAGCTTGGCAAAGTCAGCAGGGTCGTTCTGCCCGTCTCCGTCCATTGTCGCGCAGAGCCTTCCCTTCGCCGATCGAAGCCCCGCGTAGATCGCCGCGCTCTGGCCACGGTTTTCCGTCAGCCTCAGCCCGCGGATATCACCGACCGATTGCAGCAATTCCCACGTCCGGTCACGGCTGCCGTCGTCCACCGCGATGATCTCCGCTTCGGGTTGGCAGGTTTTGACTTCCTCCAGTACGGACACCACGGTCTCCTCCTCGTTATAAAACGGTATAACGATACTCAGCTTCGGTTCTTCTCCCATTGTCTTCAGGCCTCGCGTTCTCGTGGTCGAAAGTAACCAAGTGCCCACGCCGTTGCCAAGCCCGTAAAATACGTAAAACCCCACGCCCACAGAATGTCGCTCGCAAAGTGCCCCCCCTGCAGCACCCGACCCGTCCCCACCAGCACCCCCTAAACCAAACCCGCAGTGCAAATCCATCGGGCCCGGCCCCTCCGTTGTCGCCAGAGTACAAATCCCGCTACCATCGCATAAAATCCGACCGAGGCATGCCCGCTGGGAAAGGAAAACCCGTTGCCCCGGATCCCCGGTTCCCATAGTGCCCGGAACTCCTTCTCCCCGCCAAACTCCACAATCTCACGCGGCCTCGGCCTTCCGAAGTTTTCCTTGAAGATCGAGTTGACGATGATCCCCGGTCCGATCGACAACACCAGCGCGTAAAACAAAAAGTGCCGGCGCCAAACCCTGTATTTCGATTTCCAGATCGAAACCAGCCCCAGCAGCGCCGCCGAACTCACCAACATGATTGCCGGTATGTTCGCTACCTCCTAGATCAGCTCCGTCCAGACGTCCCCCCCGTCAAACCAGCCTCCCCGCCAGGTCCTCACCGTCTCGCTGATCTGGATATCAAGCCCGGGCAACAGCATGAAAACCGCACTCAAACTGGAGAGCAGCAGCAGCGGTGACCACATCGCAGGACGCTTCATCCCCCGCCTCCTTTGTAACTCCGCCCCAGGTAAAGCATGTAGTCGCGCGTAACATCCGGTCCCAGTTCAATCGGGACAGGCTTCAATAACTCTATCCCCTCGAACATCTGCTCGACACCCTCCGGAACCTTCCCGTCACCGCCACTCACCACGATCAGGGCATCCTCTCCTTCCGCATCAGTGGGTCCGCCCCAGATTTCATACTGGCTGTTCACCACGCCCGGTAACTCCCAGCGGTAAGTCGGAGGCTGGTCCGGCAAGTAGAAAGCCAACTCGCTTGCCGTGTAACGATGCCCAACCGTGTAGATAAAAGTCTCATCCGGGGAGGGCAGGGTTTCCCGCACCGCCTGCACTTCCCGCGCCAGTTCTTGCCAGCCATTCAGACGCTGTGCGATGTCCCACTTCGTTCCCCCCAGGCCAGAAACTTGAATCAGTAATGGTACCAGGTAAGCCACCACCGCCAGCGCCGCCCCAATTACCAGTCCCGGTTTGAAAAAACCCTTCAGGCCATTCTGCTTCGCCCACTCAAGGTGCCCCGTAAACCAGCCCGACAGCAGAATCATTGCGCTCGCATAATAGACCGCTGGCCAGTTCGGGTTCACCCTCTGTCGACTCACCATCAGTAAGACCACAATTATCCCCGGCGCCGCGAACAACCACAAATATTTTGCCCGCTCATCCAGCCGCATTAACCGCTTCCCCGCCATGATCAATACAGCCACAATCAGAAACCACGTAACCGGTGACAGAATACCCCCTTGGAACAGGATAAACTCACCCAGCCGCCCCAGAATCGCCCATATGCTCTGCGATGCTCCCGTGAAATGTTCACTCGTGTGCGTGAATGTAATCCAGTCGTTCTGCGCATTCCACCACATAGGGGGTATCAGGAATAACAGCGATGCGGTCATGCCCGCCCACAGCCACGGCGACTTCAGCAACACGCGCTTCTCCGGGCTCAATGCCAGAAAAATCAGACCAAGCGGAAAGAACGCCAGCATCATCTGCTTTGTCAGCAACCCGCATCCAATGACGAATACCAGCGCCATCGCAATCCACGGCTTAACGGTATCGTCAGAGACTAGCCTCCAGAACAGATACAACGCTCCGCTCCAGCAGAAGAGCAGGGGAGGATCGATCGTGAAGACAAGGGTCAGCGCCGCGTTCCCCGGATTCGCAGCTACCGCCGCTGCCGCCCACAAGCCTGCCTGCGGACTGAACATCCGCGTCCCCAGCAGATATGTGAAGATCAGGCTCCCCGACCCGAAGAGCACAGGAAATATCCGCAACCCGAAAACCGTATCGCTCCCGATCCATCCCGCCAGAGACATCAGCCAGCCGATCATCGGAGGCTTACTGTAATAGCCCCAATCCAGATGCTTCCCCCACTGCCAGTAATACGCCTCATCACCCACCAGCTCCAATGGGCTCATCGCCACATAAATCGCCCGCCAGATGGTCAGCAGCCCAAGCCCGATCCAGAAAATGCGCTCGGCACTTGGCTTTTCCCTGTTCGCTGTAAATATATTATTTTCTGTGGTTTGCCCCTGCGGCGATCCCATCCCCAAATGCTAATCGCCATTAGCCCTGAAACGAAAGCTTTACTTTTTTGTCCTCTAAAAGATATCACCTCATAAACTCTGCTTACATTTTGAACTGCAAAATTAAATTATCTCTTATAGCCTGCGCTGTCCTCCTTGCATTGTCTCCATCTGCCAGTGCCCAGGAGCCCACGCTGCTGCCTCCCTATCAGGTGCCGTCAGGGCGGTTGCCTCCTTCCCCATCGGAAAAAGCCTATGCTGAAGCCCTCTTCCGGCCCATCCAG
>CAYQCG010000184.1:0-1248 GCA_964415925.1 uncultured Puniceicoccaceae bacterium
GGATACAAATTATCAATCTGGACCATCGATGATCAGAAAGAAGCGAATAAAGCGACATCATATCATGCTGAATGGCTAACCACTAACGACCCGGAAAAAATAATCTCAATGTTCTAAAACCAAGCCGATAAAACAATTGCCATCTTGGGCATGCTGCCTTTTTTTATAATCCACGTTTTTTAACCAAAAGTAACCAAACATTCTAGCAACTTTGGAATCGACAGAAGCTTTACCACCACTCGCTAAATCAATAACGCGCGAGGAGATCAATGAACTCCCACTATTTCGTTACGATGGTTCGATACAATTGATACGGGATGATCATTCCTTAAAGGATGCCATCAAGGCTCTGGACAATGAAACATTACTAGGATTTGATACAGAGAGCAGACCAACCTTTCGCAAAGGCCAGAATTTCCCGGCAGCTTTACTACAACTGGCCGGTGCAGAAACCGTATATTTATTCCAACTGCAACGCCTGAAGCATTTGGAACCCATTATGCAATTACTATCCAATCCGGAGATACTCAAAGTGGGGGTGGCCATACGGGATGACATAAAAAAGCTTCAGGATGAATTAATGTTTGAACCTGATGGATTTATAGAGATTGCAGATCTAACGCAAAAAGCCGAAATCCTTAACACTGGTTTACGCAGCCTGGCGGGTATTTTCCTCAAAATACGTATCTCCAAAGGTTCTCAAATCAGTAATTGGGGTAGAAGCCGTTTGACTGCTGCCCAGATCAATTATGCTGCTACCGACGCCTGGGTTAGCCGATGTTTGTATGAACGGCTAGGTGAGCTTTACTTGATTGATTAGTGATTTGTAAAAAAATCTTTTTGTAGCGGTAAAATTATAGTAAGTAATGGTAACATGTTGTTGAATTTCAATCTAACTCAATCAGACCTACTTTTTAACCTTTACAAGCATATAGCGCTAGCCATTATAAACAACGTTACGTTTTACGCAGTGCTTTAACTATCAAATAGAAACCAAATTCATGACAAGCTTCTCGTTGGCATTTTCGCGCAAGCTGGTAACGCTCGCTCTCACTCTCATGCTGGTGTCGACCGTTTATGCCCAGCAAGGTAGCATCAAAGTATTCCAGGTCAGTGGTGTAGTCGAGCTTATCGATGAAGTTACCGGTGACCGACAGGCACTACGCCGTGGTCAGGAGTTCGGAGAAGGGTATACGTTAGAAAGTCAGGCCGGTGGAACTGCCTACCTGGTGCTCTCAAATGGATCTT
>CAYQCG010000184.1:1258-4996 GCA_964415925.1 uncultured Puniceicoccaceae bacterium
CTACTACAGGAAAACACCCGCTTGGAAGTTCGCACTTTAAGGCAGGATAATTTCAATGCCCAAGGGCTTGGAACCTACACTGAACTAGAGGCAGATCCCAGCCCTTCTGATACAACTCTTTACCTTAACTACGGACAGATCGTAGGACGCGTCAGGGAACTCCGCAGTGATTCCAATTTCGAGATTGAAACCGCGGTCGGAACAGCCGGTATACGCGGAACAGGATTTGATGCCATTGTCGAAATTATCGGCAATATAGTTGTCTTTACATTTACCAATCTTGACGGTCTAGCCGATCTTGAAACCTTTAATCCGGAAAATATCCAGACAAGGCGTCAGCAAGGTGTAAACCGTGGACAGCAGGTGGTTGTCCGGGCAACTGTCGATGATGATGGGAATATCACTGGTATTGAAGGTATTACTGAAGCAGACGTAGACGTTCAAGCAGTCACAGAAACACTTCAGCAAATTCTGGATGCTCATACGCAAGCTGAAGATGACCAGGAAACAGGTGAAGTCGACGAAGATACCGGTGATACCGGTGACGATGGCACCACTTCGAATGAAACCGATTCATTTGTCGATGATGACGAAGACGTGGGTGGAGATGATGACGAAGATGATGATACCGATACGAATATTCCGCCCGATCAGGAAGTCCCGCCAACCAATGAAAGCGGAACTGGGCCCAATTCACCCTTCGGTGGTATCCAGCAGTAATCTGGCGATTAAAGATAAGTATAATTTCAAGGGAGGTAGATCACAGTGATCTACCTCCTTTTAGTTTCCGCAGTATGGGGACTTTCATTTGGCCTTTTTAAAGATCAGCTGACAGACTTGAATCCTCATCTGGTCGCGTGTATCAGGCTCTCGCTTGCGATACCGCTCTTCTTACCCTTCTGGAAAGGACGCGCCCTGCCCCTCAGCCAAAAATGGCATCTTGTGCTAATCGGAGGTGTGCAGTATGGGCTCATGTATAGTTTACTGAATCTCTCATTTCAATACCTGCTCGGCTGGCAAGTTGCTTTATTAACGATCTTTACGCCACTTTATGTTTCAATCCTAAGTGATTTGAACGGTGGAAAGTTCTGTCTACGGAATCTTTGGCTTTCTTTAACGGCTGTATTGGGTGCTGGTATTCTTCTATACCAATCATCTGACTGGAGCGAACATATTACAGGCTTTTTCCTGATGCAGGGATCCAACTTATGTTTCGCCTACGGACAAGTCGCCTACCGTAATATGAGGTCCCAAATCAGCTTGAAGCGTGATGTTGATTTTTATATTCTGCTCTTTCTGGGGGGTATTCTGGTCACCTCGCTGGCTACATTGATTACAAATGGATGGAGCGATGTTGAAAAGATTCAGGGAAGCCAGGCCGGAGCACTTGTCTATCTAGGCATGATCGCGTCCGGATTATGCTTTTTTGGCTGGAACCTGGGTGCGCTTAAAGTAAAGACTTCCGTTCTTGCTGTAGCCAATAATCTTAAAATTATATTCGCAATCCTTTTCGCGCTAATATTATTCAATGAGCCTGCCAACTGGGTAAGGCTTGCGCTTGGAGGTGGAATTATGACAGCGGCCCTGCTACTGGCTCAAAAGCGAAAAACCGCACCCGCCGCAGCGTGAATAGGCGTGCCTGGAACAGATGGTATTTCCTCATATTCAATATTCCAAAGATTCTCTATTATTGCCTCCAGTTGCAGGCCTTCAATCTTCGGCACTTCCCAGGCCAGGGTTACAGTTGTGAAAAAGGGTCTTCGCGTTCCGTCTCTAAGTATATTGGGCTCTTGTATTCTCAGTTCATTGTCCAAGCGTATTTCCAGATTTTGGATGAGTTTTGCACGCAGGGATAGTGTTAACCGGTGGCGGGCAAAATTGAGTGCGTAGAAACTACCCAGAGGGGCTTCTGTATCGTCACTATCTTTATTGATGTAGGTATAACCTAGAATTACCTCAGTATTCTTGACCTGGTAACCTCCCTTCAACTCGAAGCCCGTAGTGTTGATCTCAAGGGCATTAGCGACTCTGGAAGCAGCTTGGGAGTTGCTGCTGAGTGTCCAGTCGACCAGATCACGATCTTCCCTGAAAAAGGCTGCTGCCTTTATTCTGAGACTATTATCCTGCCATTCCGCACCTAACTCATAATTCCTGCTTTTTTCTCTTCCCAGAAGTGGATTCCCCCTGAACAGGCCACTCATTGGACTTGCGGCTAGCGCGGTATACCCCGGGACTTGAGTCGCCTCGGCATATTGGGCATAAACCTGTAATGAGAGAGTGGCAGGTAGCCATCTCACTTCTACCATTGGCGAAGCTGCAGTTCCATCTTCACTTGTAGAGTCAATACTTAAGCCTGCACGCACTTTCCAATCATCTTCCTGCCACTGCGGCTGCAGAGTAAACTTGTAGTAACCCCTTGCTGTTTCTGAAAACCCATCGATCACAGGACCACTGAAAGAGGCAAAAGAAAGATTTGAAGATGTGAGATTATCTTTTAAAGCCTGCGCAGCATATTCAATGCCAAAGTTGGAATCTATTTGTTGCTGACCCTTCAAACCCAGTGACCAGACCTTGGATTCATGTTCGAAGGGATTGAATAGATCAGGAACAAAGCGGTCGAATTCGTAATCATCCGTGTGTTTTCTAAAGTAAGCCGTTATTTCAATACTGTCATTACCCGTATAATTATAACGATGATTGATAAGAAATAGCCGTGTTTGAAGATTCTCTGTTTCTGCACCTGTTCCCGAAGCCCCGAAAGCAGTAACACTCTCGTGAAGTTCTGCAGGGGCATAGAGGTAAGGCCATCCAAAAAATTTTGACTGATAACCGGCAAATAAATCTGTTTGAGTTTTCGCCGTCTTTAATTGCAGGCGACCTGCATAGCGTTCGAACTGATGGTCTCCATTACGAACCAACCCGTTGGATTCAGAGCGCGAAAAAGAAAGGTCACCGGCTATATTCAGGTCTCTCCAGGGTTGGTCGTATCCTGTATAGAGGCTTTGACGGTTCAGGCCTTGGCTTCCGAAAAACGCCTTAATATCGCTGTTCGATCTGACTTCATTCCAACTAAGAAGAACACTGCCGGCAGAACTGTTAAAGCCCGCTAAAGCATTATCAAATCCAGTCAGGATCTTAGGCGGGTAGAGCATCTGTGCGGGAACGGGTATTTCAGCCAGATAATGGCCAGTCTGTGGATCAAAGAGAGTGACTGCACCAAGAATGATGCCTGTATTTTCGAATATTCCGCCACGAATAGAAATATCTCCCTGGCTTTCTGCAAGATTACGCGACATAACATCAACCTGAGGCTCGTATCTCAGTAACGTTACGGGCATGGATAGACCAAAGGCCGGTTCCAGATTAGCCACCCGATAGCCCTCTACCTCAACAGGAGGCAAAGCATAGGGATTTTCTTCTGCCGCGGAAAGAAGGTAAAAGCACGGAAAGCTCGCAATGATTTGGAACAATAGCTTCATTAATCTAATCATTCCATCTATCAGAGCATCAGCATTATAAATCTCAATGTTAAATTAGAGATGTTCATGTTTTAACCAAGCAATCTTAACAGAATTAGTTTTTCTAATCGAGAAAATCTTACTAGCCCAATAACATGTCTCCTGTTCTACTCGAGAAAAGAGCTAATTAAGTGGAAACACAAACGACCAAAGTAGAACAGATAATGGGGCTGCGACAAACCACGCAGCAACTGATCGCACGTACGACTTCAACACGGTC
>CAYQCG010000185.1:0-4987 GCA_964415925.1 uncultured Puniceicoccaceae bacterium
ATTCACTAAGATTGACGTTCCCTGAGAAAACTTTTAGGGAAGTTATATGAGCACTGAAGCGGAGCCTGTATCCCATGCGGTGGTATACTATGAAGGTCGTGTTCAAGGGGTAGGTTTTCGTTGGCAAACGCGACAGGCAGCCCAACAATTCGAAGTGTGCGGCTATGTCCGTAATGTAGCGGATGGTCGTGTGGAGATGGAAGTGGAAGGTGAAAAAGAAGAAATAGACCGTTTTCTGGAGGAAGTGGCGCGACAGATGGAGGGATTCATCAGGCAAGCGGATGTAAGATGGGAAGAGCGAGTACGCCGCTACAAGGGTTTCGAGATCAGGCCTTGAGTCTAGAATAAATTCATGACCCGGGATGCTTCCCAAATAAACCAGCCCAAAACGGCAAGGGCCAACAGGGGGAGGATTTTTTTCAATTTTTTCCTTCTTACGATTCTGGGCGCGTAATGATCTTTTCGACCTTCCCAGAATTTTGAACGTCCGAGAAACGGCATAAAGCCGGGGCCCCAGTGTCTCCAGGAGGACATTGGGCGGTAATTATAGCGCTGATGCCGCTTTTTATGTCTGTAAAAGAAATCGCTCAAAAAAAGGAATGATCTGGTAACAAATTCATTATCAATGATTCACGGGGTTTTTTCAAGTTTTGGTTTGTCTGACAATGAGCAAAAACACAATATCCGATTTTTTCATGAAAATGACGACGCAAAGCTTGCGTAAGCTAAAAGGAGAACGTCCGATAGTATGTATTACCGCGTATGATGCACCATCAGCCCGGCTGGCGGATGGCAGCGGGATAGATCTGATACTGGTAGGCGACTCGGTTGGCAACACAGTGCTGGGATTTGAAACCACAGTGCCCGTAACGCTGGAAATGATGATACATCATACGGCGGCGGTCTCGAGGGCAAGAACACAGGCCATGGTAGTTGCCGATATGCCCTTTGCATCCGCCAGGGGCGGATTTGATGAAGTGTTGAGGGCCTCGGCGAAGCTGATGCAGGAAGGCGGGGCACAGGCGGTGAAGGCAGAGGGCGGAAGGGATCTTGCGCCCACGGTTGAACGTCTGGTGCAAGCGGGAATCCCGTTTCTGGGACATATCGGGATGCTTCCGCAGCGAATTCATACGTTGGGCAATTACCGTCGCTTTGGAAAAACGGACACCGGGCGAGAAAAACTCCTGGAAGACGCAAAATCACTGGAAGCGGCCGGAGCATTTGCAATTATCGGGGAAGAAATCATGCCGGAGACAGCAAAGCTGATTACCGAGACCCTTAGTATCCCATTTATCGGAATAGGTTGTGGACCAGATTGCGACGGGCAAATCCTCGTCTGGCATGATGTGATCGGATTATCGGAGGGCCATATACCAGGCTTTGTGAAGCACTTTGCAAATGTTTCGAAAACAATCCGAGACGGCCTCAAGAACTACGCAGATGAGGTTCGCAAGAAAACCTACCCGGCGATTAAGGAAGGATGAACATAACAATCATACCGGCCGGTGCGTGGGGGACTGCCATGGCTATCCATTTATACCGTCTGGGCCATACGGTGACGCTCGTTCCGCATACTACGGAGGAGGCACTCAGTCTTGCGACGGAACGGGAGAACAAGCTCTTTTTCCCAGGGCATGTGCTGAGTCCGGACATGCAGATCGGGATGGAACAAGGACCGGCGCTGATGGAAGCAGAAGTAGTAATACTGGCCTGTCCGTCGAAGTATTTACGAGCGCTGAGCAAGCAGATTGCCGACCATGTCAACCATGAGAATGCCTGGCAGTTGAAAGGCTTTGTAACGCTTTGCAAGGGCCTTGAACCGGACACGCATAAACTCCCCACCTAAGTTGTCGAAGAGGAACTGCCTGACTTCAGCTACGCGGCGCTATCGGGGCCAACTTTTGCGGATCAGGTAGCGGAAGCACAACCGACAGCAGTCGTATTGGCGACGAACGCGGAAAATACATTGGCGAGGAGCTGGCAACACGCATTCAGTGGCAAGACATTCAGGGTGTATCTCTCAAAAGATATTACTGGCGTGCAATTTGGGGGGAGCCTGAAAAACGTTTATGCAATAGCCTCCGGGATAGCGGATGGACTTGGCTTCAAGGACAATGCGAAGGCAGCATTGTTGACCCGTTCACTGGCTGAGATGGTTCGTCTGGGGATGGCACTGGGGGGCCAGTTAGAGACATTTTATGGATTGAGCGGATTTGGGGATTTAATTTTGACCTGCAATGGAAAAGTAAGCCGCAACCGGACATTTGGAGAGCGGTTTGCTTCGGGTGAAAAGATCGACGATTTGATCGAAAAGGAGCGCATGACAGTAGAGGGATATTTATCCTGCAAGAGTTATTATGAAATCTGCGAGGAGAAAGGGCTGGATATGCCGATCCTGGCACAAATATACGCTGTTTTGTATCAAGGAGTTAGCCCTCAGGAGGCATTAATGAATCTGATGACCCGGGAACTCAAGCACGAATAATATGGTGATCAGGAAATACCGAAGGCGTAGGCGTTTTGCCCTTCCTGCCATTTAATCGTAGACTGGTTTAGGGTGCCGCTGAAGGTTGTCTGACTTTTGCTGTCGGAACCCTCGAAATATTTACCTTTGATAGTCAACTCGATGGAATACTGCTCGGAGTAATGATAAAGGCTGTAAGTAGAGCCAAAGGCACCACCTGCAATAGTAACAGAAGACTTAGGCTCGGTTACATCCACATCAAAGCTGTCAATCCTGGCTTTAAACTGAAGGGTTTGGCCATTGGAGAAATCGTAGATTTTACTGCAGCTACCTTTACGGATAAGGGCACCTGCAATAAATGCCAGCATCGCGCGGGTATGCGGTTTCATACTGGGACGTCGTGTACTAATCATAACTCAGCAATTATTAGTATCGACCGGAACCGACGGCTTTTTAACGGAGATTTTATTTTTCGGGCTGAGGCAGTTTAAATGCCAAAACAACCGAAATCAAAACGAAGAGGGCAGCTGCGATGTAGGCTGTAGCGGAGCCAAAGCGCCAATACAGCAAAGCGGCGCAGATGGGGCCGATTGCGCGGGCCAAAGAACCAGCCGAGCGGAAGCTACCGAGATGCTTGCCCTGCTCCTGACTTGTGGCATATAACGAAACCAAGGAAGTCAAAGTGGGGCTGGCCAGACCGATGCCCAATCCCATTAAAGCGAGTCCTGTGTAAAACAGGCCGACGCCATTGGCTTGGGAAAGTGCGACCAGACCGAGTGGACCAGCGAGCAAGCCGACCATACAGAGGTTTTTTTCCCCGATTCTGGGAGCGAGGCGCCGGACGAGGCCACCCTGGACAAGGATCAGGATGAAACCGACAAACAGGAAAATGTAGGCATTTTGTGTAGGACCGTAATCCAACCGCTCCGAGGCCAGGAAAGTAAGCGTGAACTCCATTCCGCTGAATGCCAAAAGGAAGGTGAAATAGACCTGGATTGTCCGCCAGATTTCCGGTTGTTTTGGTCGCTGCAGTCTGGAACCAGAGTTTCCTGATCCCCGCTTTTCGGGTGGGAGCGTTTCTTCAAATTTCAGTAAAACCCAGAAAAAGTTTATGGCCGCGAGTATGGCTGCGACAACTGCGGGTGCAGAAAACGGATTTAAGGCAAAAGGTGCGGGATCCTGGGAGTAGCCAAGGTCTATCCCTGAAGTGAAACCGCCAAGGGCGGGACCCAAGATAAAACCGAGGGCAAATGCCACGCCAACCAAGGCCATTCCCTTGGCCCGTTTTTCCTTGCTGGTGACATCAGAAATGGCGGCGGTGGCAACAGAAATGTTACCGGCCATGGCTCCATTGATAAAGCGAGACAGAACGAGCAGGAGGAAAGAACCGCTGAAAATCCAGAGAAGGTAACCGAGGAAAGTACCGGCGATGCTAAAGAGCATTATGGGTCTTCGACCGTATCGGTCAGACAACCTGCCCCAGACCGGTGACATGATGAACTGGAGAAAACTGTAGAGTGATCCCAGGATACCCCCGAACAAGACGACGGTGAGGTAGTGGCTATCGGCAGACTGTCGCACTGCAAATCCGGAAAGGAAAGAGACGAGTTGGCCGAGTACGCTGCCAGTGCCTTCTCTTGGCAGATACCAGTCGAGCATAGCGGGAAAGAGCGGGAAGATGATGGAAAACCCGGCAAGATCGACAAACAACGTTAAGAATATGACGCCTGTAGCCCTTTTCCTGGAATTTATCTGGGAGGGTTCTTCTTTAGCTGTGGCCATAGCACTTGCTTAAAGCTTCCGCCACAGCATTGGGGACGAACTTGGAAATACGGGCTGGATCAATTTCAGCCACCTGTTTTACGAGGGTGGAACTGGTGAAGAAATAGTCCTGGTTGGGCATGAAGAAAATGATCTCGATTTCCGGTGCAAGTTCGCGATTCATCTGGGTCATCTGAAATTCAAACTCGAAGTCGGAAACAGCACGTAATCCACGGACTATGGCTTTAGCATTTACGCTACGGGTAAAATCAACAAGCAAACCCTTGAGGCGACTGATTTCAATTTTTTCGCTTTCCTCGACCGACATTCTGATGAGGTCGACCCTTTCATCGACGGAGAACAGTGGGCGTTTCTGCGGGTTGGGGGCAACTGCGATAATCACACGGTCGAAGATTTCGGTGGCCCGATGGAGAATATCGATATGGCCATTAGTTATGGGATCGAAAGTCCCGGGATAAACCGCAATTTTAAGTGGATCGGACATGGAAGAAATAATCTGAGCTTTACCGTTGAATTCTCAGCTTTGCCCTAGTTTGCTAACCATTGCAACCATGCAAATCAATTTACCAAATGCCATAACCCTGTCCCGGCTGGTATTATTAGGTTTAGTTGCGGGCCTTCTATTTATTGAAAAAGGATGGGCTTCGCGCTGGACATTGATCCTGTTTCTGTTAGCGGCTGCAACGGACTGGCTGGATGGATACCTTGCGCGCAGGCTCGACCAGGTTACGGCATTTGGAT
>CAYQCG010000186.1:0-4462 GCA_964415925.1 uncultured Puniceicoccaceae bacterium
CCCGGTCACTTCAATATCAAGAGCGTGTTCATGGCTGAACTTAGGTGAAAAGGAGTAGACTAGCCAACTGGCCAGCCAGAGCAAACCGATGGTTACGTGGATACCGTGCGTTCCGGTTAAGACATAGAAGGTCGATCCAAAAATGGAATTTGTCAGGGTCAGAGGGTGAGCCTCATTATGGACAAAGTGGTTGAATTCATAGACCTGAGCGCCAACGAAGAGCGAGCCAAAGAATATGGTGCCAAGAATAAACCAGCGGGCCGCTTTGAGGTTATGTTTGTGCATTGCTGAAACAGCCAGAGCCATGGTCAGTGAGCTCATGAGAAGGATGAAGGTGGATCCGCTGGTCAGTTCGATATCGAAGATTGCGGAAACCGGTACAACCTCACCATTGATAACTACATCCGGATTGACCCTGCGGTAGATCAGGTGGGTGCTGATCAGCGTGCCAAAGAACATGCAGTCCGAAGCTAGAAAGGCCCACATGGCCAGTTTCTTGTTCGGTATGCCGGTATTGGTGTCTTCCCCGGTGTGTAGTTCGTCCTCGAAGGGATCGGCATCACCGGGATGGAAGCGTTCAGTCAGGGCGTCGGACATTAATTTTGGTCAGGAATATAAGTGTAACTATTCAGAAGTTGATAAAACATGCAAGTCACCGGTCGTATCGCAAGCCTGTATGCATAACTTATTCTATACATGCTATTTATAGCGACTCACCGGCGCTTGATCCGGTCTTGCATGCCGGCGTGTATGAAAGACTGTGGGCGGTCGTTGGAAAGAAAGCGACCGGGGAAGATCTCAGGTGGTTGGCTAACCTCATTCAGATTGGAAACATGTTCTGAATCCAGTTGCCATTCCAGGCAGGCAATATTGTCTCTGAGTTGGTTGAGTTTCCTGGCTCCGATAATTGGGATATTTGTACCTACAGCCCTAAGCCAATTCAGTGCGACTTGCGCTGGTGATTTCGCGAGCTCTTCTGCGATGTCGACGACTACTCGGGTTATTTCCATGGTGCGGTTCCCCATTCGGTTGAAAACATCGCCTTGCTCTGCAATGCGGCCTTCTTTCATATCCTTCAGATACTTGCCTGTGAGTATTCCACCGGCGAGCGGGCTCCAAGGTGTAACAGACAAGCCAAATTCTTCAGCCATGGGGATGAGTTCGGCTTCAACAGTGCGCTCAAGCAGATGATATTCGATCTGTAACGCAACAAAAGGTGACCAACCACGGAAAGATGAAAGCATATTAGCTTGGGCGACTTTCCACGCAGGGAAGTCTGAAACACCTACGTATAGCACTTTTCCAGAACTGACAGCATCATCAAGTGCACGCATCAGTTCCTCAGCAGGGGTTATCCCATCCCATGCATGCACATAATAAAGGTCAATATACTCGGTATTCAGACGTTTGAGGCTGGCTTCAAGCGACTGCAATAGATTTTTACGGCTGTTACCACCGTCATTGGGGCTATTGCTCGGCTCGTGCAGGGTAAACTTGGTGGCGACCACGTAACGTTCACGTTCACCAGCGATGAATTCGCCCACAAACCGCTCGCTGGTACCGTTAGTATAAAGATTTGCTGTATCGATGAAGTTTCCGCCTGCTTCCACAAAGGTTTCAAATTGCTTACGGCTGACTTCCTTGTCCGCGCCCCATCCCCAGTCTTCACCAAAGGTCATTGTTCCAAGACAGAGTTCCGACACTTTCAGGCCACTATTTCCGAGTAATTGATAGTCCATGATAATTGCTAAGACAGTTTGTGTAAGTTATGAAGACATGCACTCTTCGAAGGTGAAAGCAACGTAGAACTATGCCCTGAAGGGAGGTTTATCCAGCATCTCATAAAGAGGGGCTATTTTATCTTCCCATTTCTTTAAAAAGGGTTCGTAGGGTTTGGATTTTCCCGAAGAGGTGTTTCTAATTTTATCGCCTAATTGAACTGCACTTGCAGTATGAACTGCTTTCTTGTCTTTTCTAAAGGTAATATTATAGATGGTGCCATCAGCACTAAGCCAATTTGCCAAAGATTCGTTGTGTTTTTGTGGCTCAACGACATACGAATCATAATCGATAAATCTGACTCTCTCAGAAAACAATTCTTTCCAAATCTTAATATTCTCGTAGTAGAAGGCTAAATAGTTAATGATATCCTCAATTCTGAACGCATACTGATGTGAGTTAGCAAATCGGGCTTTGAAATTCGATAAGATTGTATCTTTCGGATCACGTAGCAAGTGAATCATTTTGATATTTCTGTAAGCCATCAACATCAAGCCACCAGAACGAAAGAGCGTAACGCCCTTATCGATGGCAGTCGTTTTCCCGATCTTTAGGTTTTGAATACCTTTTGCATAATAATCGCCTAACTTCTTTACGTCATCTTCATGCAGGGCCAGACCCTCTTTTTTTTGTGTTCTTAATTCCTTGATGGCGTTACCACAAAGCACAAGCTCGCCACAACTTGTGAAGTGTTTATCAGAAGCAATGACCTGTTCCAACATCGTTGTCCCTGAACGAGGAAAGCCTGCTACCAGAACAACATTGAGATTTCTTTCCAGTGGTTTGGTGCCGGGCATTTCGATATATCTTAATATGTCATTTCTCAGCGATCTGCCACTTTCACAAAAGTCCTCAACCTGATTCTTGCGCGTCTCTATGTGGACTATGTTATTCCCTTTAAGATACATTGACCATGCTCGATCGTATTGTCCCAGATCCTCATAAAGTTTTCCGAGACCAAAATAAAAGTCAGAGTGACAACGTTTCCCTGATGAAAGATCACTGGCAATATCCCGATCCAGATCCGTCTCTTCTGATGCAGTATACAGGCTCTTTAACAGACGATAGCTTTGACCCTGTTCTTTATTTAATGAAAGTGCCTTCGCATAACACTCTTTTGCTTTTTCAGTGAAGTCATAATCACGATAAATATGCCCCAAAGTTTGATGCAGGTCTGACGACTGCGGCTGCGTTTTCAATTGCTGCAACATGTCTTTTTCGGCCTGTTTAAAGTCACCGGAGAGCATTGCAACCCGAGCCCTGAGATTCAAAAAATGCAAAGAGCCTTTATTTTTCTTGAGCCATAAATTCAAGCTGCGCTTGGCAAAATCGTATTTATATTGGTTGATGAGAGATTCGATATACAACTGCCTGAACTGAGGATTCGGAGGGTCCTGCTGTATCAAAAGACGAAAGCAATGTTCGGCTGTATCAAAATCAGCATTTCTGAAGGCCTTTTCCCCTTCATTATAGAGTATATCGGACCCGGGCCGTTGCCTTAGAATTTCTGAAACCATGAGAGTTGTGGTTGCATATAGAAATAACCTTGTAATTTACTGCAATGTTTTAAGACATTGAAAAAGACTCGCCAACTAGCTTGACCTTGTTATAGCGGAAGCAGGTGGTGATGTGGTCGTTGACCATGCCGGTGGCTTGCATGAAGGCGTAGCAGATGGTGGTGCCGACAAACTTAAAGCCATCCTTTTTCAGGGCTTTGCTCATGGCGTCGGATTCCTTAGTGCTGGTGGGGATTTGATCCATTGATGTCCATGCGTTCTGGATGGGCTTTCCGTCTACAAACTTCCAGAGGTAGGGTGCGAATGAGCCTTCGCGTTGAACGATGCGCAGGTAGCCTCGAGCGTTATGGATGGCGGCGTCGATCTTCAGCCTGTTGCGGACGATGCCGGCATTGCTAAGCAGGCGGTCACGGTCCTTATCTTTGTAGCGGGCAATCTTTTCCGGATTGAAATTATCAAAGGCACGGTAGTAGTTTTCGGTTTTCTTGAGGATGGTAAGCCAGCTAAGTCCGGCCTGGGCGCCGTCGAGGATGAGCTTGGCAAATAATTGCCGGCCGTCCACCACCGGTACTCCCCATTGTTCATCGTGGTAAGTATTGTAGAGTTCGGAACCGTCTGTCCATGAGCAGCGGGTGAGAGTTTTTTGGGATTGCGGCATAATAGAGTGAATATATGTATATTAATTGAAATGACGATGATGCAAGTGTTTTTTCTCTTGGGATGACAGATTATTAAGAATTATTAACAGTGAATAAGCACGAATTCATTCGAAGATTTTTTCTGCTTATTTTTTTCGAACAATGAACTGTATAACAGAAGCGTCGCCTGTATGATACTGACCTTCTACGACACTGCGAATCAGCTGCTTTGCATGCAGGATCTCACAATCATCAAAAGAATCCTTTAGTTCTCCCATGGAGTAAAGCATGTCAACATCTTTAGGGCCGCCGGTGCTAAATTCCAGTTGTTCAGTTGAGTAGCCCTCCAGAAGAAAAAGGCCACCTGGCTTAAGAGCAGACTTGACCGAAGCAAATACTCGTTGGCGTATATCAGATGGAGTGTGAGCGGAGATTGATACGATACCGTCCCAAACGGCATTGCCAAAGTTGTAGGTTCCTAAGTCACCGATATCATATTTCAGGCTAACACCCTTTCTGGAGGCTAGT
>CAYQCG010000186.1:4472-4982 GCA_964415925.1 uncultured Puniceicoccaceae bacterium
ACGGCCATGTCAACTGCATGGACGACAAAACCCTGTGTTGCTAAAAAGACTCCATTACGTCCCTCGCCTTCGGCCACGCAAAGTAGTTTACCAAAAGAAGGAAAGCGGTATGTATTCTCCCTCAAAAAATCGTTGGGCTCTTCTCCATAAACGAATTCTTTGCTGCTGTAGCGCTCGTTCCACATGCCATTCATGAGATCAAAAATCCATGAGGGAGCAAGTAAGATACAGGTGCAATAAGAATGGTGTGCTTAAGCAAATAGCAGGAATCCAAATGATAAAGTATTGGTGTTATGCTAAAACCAAGTTATTTATCCACTTCTGGATGTAGATGATAACCGCGGGGACCTTCGAGGGCCCAGAGGTAGATGGAGAGGAGCATGATGCCACCGCCGATGAAGACCATCTCGAAGTGGTGGTCCCATCCGAGGAAGTTACGGTCGTGAAAGACCATACCGAGGCCGAGCAGGAAAAGTCCGAAGGAAAGGCTAAGCGGGTACCATGAGCGGT
>CAYQCG010000187.1:0-4976 GCA_964415925.1 uncultured Puniceicoccaceae bacterium
GTCCGCTCCTATTTATAATTCGACTGACAAGGCAACGCCGGCATCAGCTTTCTTGCAGAAACCTTCGTACCAGCTCTCATAGTGATCGACCCAAGCTGCTATACGGTATTCATGAAAACCAATCTTCTCAGGAATAAACTGACCCAGCCACTCATCGTTCCAACGCAGGCGAAGCTCTGACTCCCTCCAATTATGGATTCCTCGTGGCCGATCCTGGATAACACCCCTGAGAATATCGTGCCCGTCACAAACCAGCCATGTCTCAACTTCAACTCTATCCCCTGCAGCCCGTTTGATTGGAAAAAGTCCTTTATCAACAGAAGGTGTCACATTATCGATTACAATCCGCTTGTCACCTTCAATGCCCTTAGCAACGGAGGGAAGCTTGAGTTCCGACGACTTGGTAGATTTTGACATTTTGAGAGTCAGGTTTTGTCTGTTAATGCAGCGTAAAGTTCAAATGTTTGACGAGCAATTGTTGACCAACTGAAACGCTCGATAGCGCGCTGACGTCCTGCCCTTGCGAAACGCTTCCTCTTTTCAGGATCATCCATAAGACGGTTTATCTGATGGGCAAGATCCTTGGCGTAGGTTTCAGGATCAAGAGGGGTAAATGGAGATTCGTGCAACTGTGCAACCGGCACCAGATAACCTGTATGGTTGTGAACAACAACCTCTGGAATACCCCCGACATCAGAAGCAACAACAGGCGTTTCTGTTGCCATAGCTTCAAGGTTAATAATTCCGAATGGTTCGTATATGGAGGGGCAACAAAAGACTGCGGCATGCGAATAAATTTCAACCAAACTTTTCCTGTCGAGTTTTTCCTCAATCCAGTGTATATCCTCTCTTCTTTCTTGCAGGGCATCGATTTCATTTCGCATTTCTTCCGCAATTTCTTCAGTATCCGGCTGTCCGGCGCATAGCACAACCTGTATATCCGGCTTAAGATACTTAATTGCCTTTGCGAGATAGATGATACCTTTCTGTCGAGTTATGCGTCCAACAAACAAGACGTAAGGGACATCGGCATTGATCCCGTATTTTTCCAGAACGGAATTTCTCTCAACCTTGCGAAATTCCTCGGGATCGATGCCATTGTAAATGATACGGACTTTCTTGGGATCTACATTGAAATGCCTTAAGACGTCGTTGCGAGTACCCTCTGATACCGCAATAACCGCATCCGCCATTTCGAGAGCCGTTTTCTCAACCCACAGAGAAAAATCATAGCCTCCACCCAATTGCTCCCGTTTCCATGGTCTGAGAGGCTCCAGCGAATGAACGGTGATGACGAGAGGAATTCCATAAGTGAGTTTTGCCATTATTCCAGCCAGGTGTGTATACCAGGTATGGCAGTGAACAACATCGGCGTCTGTTCCGGGGGTAAGGAAATCGAGGCATCTCTGCGAAGCGGCAAATACAGCTTTTAAGTTTGGCGGACATTTATATTTGCTGTCATCGAGATCCACGCCATCAATCTTCAGGTTGCCAATGGTTTCTTTTTGGTCACCAAAACAACGGACATTAACCTGCATAATCTGGGAAAGCTCTCGGCTCAGGTATTCAACATGAACGCCGGCGCCACCGTAAATGTAGGGAGGGTATTCGTTACTAAGTAGTAGTACTTTCATCTGGCTTTTAGCCTTAGACAAAGCAGCACATAATCCAGTGGCAATGAAAATTAGGCTGGAACATCCTCAATTGATCTCAGTTTTCATGATTATCAGCATACTGCTGTAAGGGACGAGCCTCCATAAAAGGCAGAAGCAGCAATAAGGCACCAACCGTGGCAAATAGTATTCCAAATCCTGTAACGTCATGAACGTTACCTATATCACCCACTAGTGGAATTATTATTTGATGCGACAGAGCTTCCTCCCCCGACCTGTAAGCGATCCCGGTAAGTAATAGACTTCTGGCTAAATTCATGAGGAAAGCCAAAACCATGGCAAATCCGACCAGTAAGACTTTTCGCCAAAAACTCTTCAAAAATACCGCTGCCAAAAACGAGCCGGCAAACAGACAACCCATCAGTGAGCGGATACCCGAACAGGCTTCCGCCACGCCAACTTCACCATCGGGAAGGACGAGAACATTTCCACGCTGCTGAAGCGGCAGGGCTAAAATCTCAAAAACCCAGACGACCACGACGGTTACCTTATCCTGAAGGAATAAGCTGATAATGGTCTGGATTGAACTGAACAAAGGGGCCGAAATGATCCAGATTAGAGCAGGAAAAATAAACAGGCAGGTAAACCTGATACGTGCCATGATTGTCTTACCAGAAACAGTCCCGGAAGTAAGGTAAACTGAAGAAAGGAATACCGCTGCAAAACCCAGACTGTGAAGCATTGTAGCCAGAACCGCTGGGCCACTTACTGCCCGGTAAAGGGCTCCAAAACCCAGAAAAACCATGCCGCCTACTGAGGTGGTGATCGCAAAAGTCATCACCAGTGCAGAAATGTAGCTCTCGTGTCTCAAGGACTTCTCCGGTTCTTTACTGGCGAAATAATTTAAGATTCGAGGCCACCGGTCATATATTACATAAGCGGCCAGGAGGGGGGTTAAATAGCCAAAGCTGTAATCAGGAATTAAGGACCACCAGTGAGACTGATCCCACACCAGGTATCCGAGCCACCCTATTAAAAAATAAGCCGTCCAACGAACGTTTACAGGGATATCCTGAAAGCCTGATTGCATAGTAAAAGTGCTTGGATACTGGCTAAGTAAGAAGCCAGCAAGTACTTTGCCTCGATTTGGAAAATAGTGTTTTTTCGCTTGCGCTCGCTACAAGAAACTCTTTCGTAGAGGGTTTTCCATATGAGCACCGAAGGCGAAGAACCAAAAAGCCAAAGCAGAACACCACTTCAGTTGACCCATACTGATGTGGAGCAACTCTATCGATACGTCACCGATACGGGCAAAATCTTGCCGCGTCGAATTACGGGACTTACGGCACTTCAGCAAAGACACATAACACGCACAATCAAGCGTGCACGCAGTCTGCTGCTTATGAAGTAATTATACAGGCTGTAACAGTATCCAAATCCCCGTGCTGGTTTTAAGGGACTCTGAAGCCGATCTCAATCAGGCCATACATCTGCTCCGGGGAGGATCTATTGTAGCTGTTCCAACAGAAACCGTTTACGGCCTGGCTGCAGATTCTTTTAACACGGCTGCATGCAAGCGTGTATTCACCGTAAAGAATCGTCCACTGCATGATCCGCTGATCGTACATGCCTACGATCTGCAAGCGGTGCAGCGGGTTGCACATCTAAATGAAACCGCAAGGAAGTTGGCTGAGGTATATTGGCCGGGGCCACTAACTTTGGTTTTACCCAAACAGGAGGCAGTTCCAGATATTGTTACTTCAAATCTGTCAACAGTTGCCGTACGGGTGCCAAGGCATCCGCTACTGCGCATAATATTGTATCGCTCTGGACTGACACTGGCGGCCCCCAGCGCAAATCCTTTCGGATATGTTTCACCTACAAATGTACAGCATGTAATTGATACAATGGGCAATAATATCGATGCCGTAGTGGATGGTGGCCAATGTGAAATAGGTCTCGAATCGACAATTGCAGATGTTACTGAGGACCATTTAATTAAAATACTGCGTACGGGGGCTATAAAAGATCATGAGCTGAAGGAAACTTTATCTGGTAATGTAGAAATCGTAGTGGACAATGACTTACACACCTCGACACCTAAAGCCCCCGGTCAACTGCTATCACATTACAGTCCTCAAACACCCTTATTCCTTTTTGAAACAGGGAGTAGCCCCCTTGTATCCGACTTTGACGGCATACTCTTTTTTAGGAACCGGCACGAAAGTTTTTCGAAGACGGTGAAAGTGATGACATTATGTGAAAATGGGTCGCTCCAGGATGCAGCCCGAAACCTCTACAAAAGACTTCGCGAAATGGATCAACTGAACCTGCGGCGGATCTGGGTAGAAAAAGCTCCTTCGAAAGATATTGGTATTGCCATAAACGACCGCCTTTTAAAGGCCTCAAGGAAGAAATAATCCGGCAATCAAGAAGTCTTTACTTTTTCAGAATCCTCCCTTGCTTCAGGCAAGTCAGGCTCCGACATTTCACGTTTTGTATAATATGAGCGATAGGATTCGTCGTAGTAGTGAGAGTAATAATAACCGGCAACACTGGTGTTTATGTTATTCAATATACATCCGAAGACCGGTACATTTGCTTCTCTTAAGCGCCTGACATTGAGTAAGGCCGTTTTTCTCTTTACCGTATTAAAACGAACAACATAGATAACACCGTCCACATAGGGTAATATGTTTAAAGCATCACTTACCGGTGCCAGCGGTGGAGAGTCGATAATAATCTTATCATATCTCAGTCTTATTTCATGAATGAGATTTTCAAAAGCATCACTGCTCAATAGTTGAGTGGGATTACGTGTCCGCCCTCCTGATGCGAGCATATCCGTGTTGGGTGCAATATTCTTGATGATAGCATTATCCAGTTCACATTCGTTATTCAGGATACCGATAATTCCCTTATCTGAATCGTGGCCAAGTGACCTCGCAACATTCGGCATACGCAAATCACAGTCCAGAATAAGGGTTCTCTCACCATGATTGGCGTAGGTCATGGCCAGATTAGTACTAACAAACGACTTACCCTCACTTGGTATTGTCGAGGTTGTGAGAACAACCTTTGCCTTGCGGCTTTCTTCATTGAGCATCAGCGCAGAGTAAATCATGCGATACGCTTCCGTCGTGCTTGTATCATTATTGAGGGAAACAGAATTAGCCTTTTCCTGTGTAGTGAGCCGGTTTATTCGAGGAAGAATCCCCACCAGAGGTAATCCCAATAATGTTTCGATATCGTAGGCGGTTTTGACCTTGTCATCCAGTAAAGAAAGTATGAACACAACGCCCAATCCAGCTCCCACACCGCCTACCAAACCAAGAAAAAGATTTAGAGGAATATTAGGCCAAT
>CAYQCG010000188.1:0-4904 GCA_964415925.1 uncultured Puniceicoccaceae bacterium
CGAATCGATTCAGGATGAAACGACGACCTCGCAAGAAACCAGCGGGGATGAACCTGTCGGGGTTGCAGCAAACACGGGGGAGGAAGCCACCGCGCGAAGGGGCAATGCCGGCAATGAAAGTGTTTCCGAACAGAAGGTAAAGATCAGGGAAAGCGATTATGAGATCAACCGTTCGACCATTGAAACGGTTCGCCAACCCGGTGCGATCAAGAAGCTGACAGCGGCGGTCTTTATAGCGCAACGCAAAAGCCTGAATGAGGCCGGGGAAATCATCCACGAACAGCGCAGCCCCCAGGAACTGGAAAGCCTGCGTCTGATGGTATTGAATGCACTGGGTCTGGCTGTGAATTCGGAAAGCAGCCAATATGTCAGCCTGACGGAATCCGATTTTGCCGACCTGACAATGACGAAAACAGATAGCGGAATGATTCCGGAGGAAGTCTTCCGCTGGGTAGACCTGGGCCGAAACTTTGTAGCTGTAGGTGTGGCGGTAATCATGTTCATGGTCTTCTTACGGCTGATCAAGCGGCACAAGCCCGAAGCGGTATCCTTTGAGGTGATTGAGGAGGAAGCGCGCCAGCACAGTAAAGGCAGCCATGATCAATTGCCGCGAATGACGCCGGAACTGCTAAACGAACTGATACGTGAAAAACCTGAAAATGTTTCCACTGCGCTTCGCAACTGGGCACTAGAACAAAAATAAGAAGTCATGCAAGGGACTGAGATCGAGATCGAAAAAGTAGATTACGGCAACCTGAACAAGCTTCAGAAGCTGGCCCTCTTCATGGTGGTGATTGGACCGGAAGTATCTTCCGAGTTAATCAAGCACTTTGATGATATGGATATAGAGCAAATTTGCCGTGAGATAACAAACTTCTCGATCATCGACCGTGCAACCCAGTTGCGTGTCCTGGAAGAATTTTCCGATATTATATCAGAAAGCCTTGGCGCGATATTAGGTGGATCCAACTTTGCCTTTAAAACGCTGGAACTGGCAAAGGGTGACTATAAAGCTTCCAACATCCTAGGACGAATCGCACCGGTGGGAGATTCCATGGAAGTCATCCAGGAAGTCAGTGACATGGAGCCACGGCAGATCCATAATTTAATTCGTGGTGAACAAGCCCAAACGATAGCATTTATCGTTTCCCATCTATCGCATGAAAAAGCCGCATCACTGATTGCCATGCTGCCACCGGAAGTGCGTGAAGAAGTGATTGAGCGAATTGGAGCGATGGAGTCGACCTCGCTGGAGCACGTAAGCCGGGTGGTATCCTCCCTGAAGAAGCACTTTGACACGAAGCAGAAGCCAACGATGCACCGCTCTGGCGGGGTACGTGCAGTGGCTGACCTCCTGAACCTGATGGAGAAGGACACGAGCAAGACGCTGTTAACCAAACTGGAAGAGCGGAATCCGAACCTGGGCATGCAAATCAGGCGGAAGATGTTCAGCTTCGAGGATCTTGTACGCCTGGATCCGGGGGACTTGCAGCGTGTTACCCGGGAGCTTGAAATGTCCGACCTGGTAATTGCGATGAAAAGCGCGAATACGCAATTACAGGAGGCCATCTTCCATTCTGTCTCTAAACGTGCCGCTGAATCGCTGAAGGACGAGATCCAGATGCTGGGACCAGTACGTCTAAAGGAAGTGGAGGCTGCCCAGGACCGGATCATCCAGATAGTCCGCAGCCTGGAAGAGGAAGGGGAAATCACGCTGGTCAGCAGCGGCAGCGACCGATTGTGCTAGCAGAATGGATCCGAATTTACATGACTTTCGCAACTTCAATAACCCGCACCACACTGAAGCTTCCCATGCCCTTACGGAAAGTGCGGTTGACTTATGCGGGACCACCGCCGATTCCGGGAGAAGAAAAAGATGCACTGGAGAAAGAAGCTTATCAGAAAGGACATACCGACGCCAGCAACGTTTTCCAGAAGCAGATACTGGAGCAACGCGAGGAAATGCGTTACTTACAGGAAGAGCTACTAGCCCAGATCAGCCAGCAATATGAGAAGCTCGAAGTAACCCTTGCGGAAAAGCTCCCGGAACTGGCCTTACGCATGGTGCGGAAACTTGCCCCGAAGATTGATTGGGACCGGGAATTACTGGACGCTACACTGGAAGAAGTATTGACCGAATTTGCACCCCAAGGTGAAAACCTGGAGGTCTGTGTTTGCCCTGCAGATTATTCCCTCTTGCACAACGGTGGAGATAATGCCGAAGAGCGTCATTCCGGTTTGAAACTTGTAAGCAAAGCTGATTTGGAGCGCGGGGACATTATCCTAAGAAGCCGTTTCGGCATTATTGATGCACAGCAATCAACAAAACTGGATAAACTCCAGGAGGAAGTAAACGGACAGTGATATGGTTGCCCTGATCGAACAAAGCTTTGAGCGGATGAATCAACGATTGGAAACGTTGAAGCCAGTGCGTAAACTTGGACAGGTAAGGCAGGTAACCGGTTTAATCATCGAATCTGAGGGTCCGGAAGTGGCATTGGGGGAAGTAGTTGATATTTATTCCGACCAAAGAAACATTGGGGTAAGCGCCGAGGTGGTAGGATTCCGGGAGAACCGCGTCCTACTAATGCCGTTGGGCGATATACACGAAATCCACCCGGGATGCCCTGTAGCGGCGGCCGGCAGGTCGGCCTTGATGCCGGTTGGGACCGGTCTGGTAGGCCGTGTGATTGATGGTCTGGCCCGACCACTGGACGGCAAAGGACCATTGAAGGCGAATTTCGAACCGGCTAGCGTGAACACACCGGCACCGAACCCGATGAGGAGACAGCGGATCGTAGAGCCCTTTTCAACCGGCGTGCGTAGTATAGACACGTTTACCCCATTGGGAACCGGCCAACGAGTGGGAATCTTTGCAGGGTCAGGAGTAGGAAAATCCACTCTTCTGGGAATGATCGCGCGGGGTGCTGACAGTGAAATTAACGTATTGTCACTCGTGGGAGAACGTGGTCGTGAGTTGCGTGAATTTATAGAGAACGATTTGGGAGAAGAGGGAATGCGGCGCTCGATTGTCGTGGTTTCCACATCAGATCAGCCTGCACCTCTACGCCTGCGTGCAGCGTTACTGGCAACGACATTGGCAGAACGCTTCCGCGAAGACGGGCGAAAGGTGCTACTGATGATGGACTCATTAACCCGTTTTGCAATGGCACAGCGTGAAATTGGCCTGGCGATTGGAGAACCGCCGACATCGCGCGGCTATACACCCAGCGTTTTTTCGGTATTGCCACGCTTATTGGAACGAACGGGGATGGGTGAGGAAGGCTCGATCACTGCACTCTACACGGTATTGGTTGAAGGAGATGACATGAACGAGCCAGTTGCGGATGCCACCCGCGGAATACTGGACGGACACATTGTCCTTTCACGGGCCCTAGCCCAGGCAAACCATTATCCTGCTGTAGATGTATTGCAGAGCGTTAGCCGACTTGTTCGCAACGTATGTAACGAAGAACAACAGGAACTGGTCTCGGAGGCCCGTGACCTGCTGGCGCTATACCGAAAGAATGAGGACTTAATCAATATCGGGGCTTACACCCCGGGGACGAGTCCACGTATCGACCGTGCCATCAACAAACACGAAAGTCTGCGTCGGTTCCTGCGACAACAGCAGGAAGGCGATCTGCCTAAACGCACGGAAAGTTTTTCCTTACTCAAGAATGCACTCAACGATAATCCAAACTAACGCACCATGAAAAAATTCAGATTCAGCCTTCAATCGGTCCTTACACTGCGAAAAATACAGCAGGAAAAAACTTTGGAAACCTACGCGGAAGCGGTCAGCCGCAGTATGGAGTTGCACCACGAATTGATGAATGCAGTCCAGCGGCAGGAATACCTGGCAATGTTAATCCAGGAACAAAGGGAAGCATCGCTTTCGGCGTCCATGCAACAAGCTTACGCGGAGGCACTGGAAGAGGCTGAGATAAAAAGTAAAAAGCTGAAGGAATCGCTGAAATCGGCAGAAGAGGAAAAGGCCCGGAAGTTGAGCGAATTTCTACAAGCAAAACAGAAGACCGAAGTCATGGTAAAATTGCGCGATAAAGAAGAAAACGCCTTTGTGCAGGAAGAACTCCGTAACGAAGAAAAAGAACTAGAGGATATCACGATTGCCCGCCGAGACGTGAAAACCCGGATAGCGGTGTAGAAGACCCGAAACAATGAAATCGTTACTAAATTCCAACGCATTCCTGGGGCTTTTGGCCGCAGTTGTATACATAACCACATCGATGGTAATGTTTTTGCGATTGGATTTAAGCGCATGGGTGCCGAAGATTGAAGCGGAGGAAGGAAAACCGGGATACGTATACTGGGGATTTTCGACTAACGAGATCAACAATCTGGCAAACTCCCTAAAATCCGAACATAAGCGCTTAAAGGCTTACGAGGCGGACCTGGACGCACGCCAAGCCAGACTTGACGCCGAAGAAAAGGAACTCAGCCGCCTACGTGAGGATATTGAGAGCAAGCGGGAAGCGCTTTCCCAATATCTTGTCGAGGTCGAAAGCACTGAGCTGAAGAATTTAAAGAAAGAAGTGGAAATCTTCAATAACATGGATCCTGACAATGTAGTATCCGTATTCATGGAGAAAGATGATGACGAGGTAGTCAAGATACTGGCGTTGATGAAAGCGGATGCGATTGCACCGATCCTGGAGGCCATGATGCAACAAAGAGGCGCCGGAGAGAACCCCACGGCAAGAGCTGCAAGACTCCTGGAAAAGCTGAAGCGGTTCCAGGAAAAAACCACAGAGATATAAGCCCTAATGCAGGGAATCAGCAGTTATTCTTCTTCCGCTGGAAGGGTGGATGGAGTATCCGAATTACCCATACGTCTTGTAAAACAGACGAACGGAAAAGCTTCTCCTTTCCTGATGCCCCGC
>CAYQCG010000189.1:0-4880 GCA_964415925.1 uncultured Puniceicoccaceae bacterium
CGTTCGCTGTCTCGAACAACAGGGCGGCGAGGTGGTCTTCGCCTACCCCGTCGGCGCCTCCATGGAAATCCACCAGGCCCTCACCCGCCCCACCCCGATCCGCACCATCCTCCCCCGCCACGAGCAGGGCTGCGGCTTCATGGCCCACGGTTATGCCCGTGCCACCGGTAAACCCGGCGTCTGCATGGCCACCAGCGGTCCCGGTGCCACCAACCTCGTCACCTGTATTGCGGATGCCTACATGGATTCCATTCCCCTCATTGCATCACCGGACAGGTCAAGCAGCACTTGATCGGCAAGAGCGCTTTCCAGGAAACCGACGTCTATGGAATGACCCTGCCCATCGTTAAGCACAGCTACCTCGTCCTTGATCTGGCCGACCTCCCCCGCATCATTAAAGAGGCCTTCTACCTCTCCACCACCGGGCGGCCCGGCCCGATCGTCATCGACCTGCCCAAGGACGTTCAGCAGGATACTATTTCTGTCGATCTCGACCCGGAAATGGATCTCCCCGGCTACAAGCCCAATCCACAGGCATCCGATAACCAGTTGCTCGAGGTCCTCCGCCTCATCGAGAAAGCCGAGCGTCCCATCCTTTACACCGGTGGCGGCATCATTTCCGGTAATGCACACGACGAACTCCTCAAATTCGCCGAACGCACCGGTCTACCCGTTGCCACTACCCTCATGGGCCTCGGTGGTTTCCCCGAAGACCATCCTCAGTCCCTTCGCTGGTTCGGCATGCACGGAACGGTCGCCGGAAACTGGGCCGTCCTCGAGAGCGATCTCCTCATCGCCATGGGCGCACGTTTCGACGATCGTATCACCGGTGCCGTCGAAAAGTTTGCCCCTGACGCCACCATCGTCCACTTCGACATCGACAAGTCAGAGCATAACAAGAACAAGCTCGTAAAATATCCCATCCACACCGATATCAAATACGCCCTCGGGCGCATGATCGAATTGTCCGAGGACCACGGCTTTGAAAAACCGGAGATTTCGCCATGGATGAAGAAGGTCCGCGGCTGGAATGAGGAAAATCCTTTCAAATACGAGGACAGCCCCTACATACAGCAGCAGCATGCAATTGAGGTCCTCTATGAGGAGACCAAAGGCGAAGCCATCGTCACTACCGGAGTTGGCCAGCACCAGATGTGGGCCGCGCAGTTCTACAAGTTTCACAACCCCCGCAGCTACCTTTCCAGCCTGGGTCTCGGCACCATGGGCTTCGGCCTCCCTTCCGCCCTCGGCGCAAAAGTCGCCTGCCCCGACCGTATCGTCGTCGACATTGACGGTGACGGTTCCTTCCAGATGAACATCCAGGAGCTTGCCACCATCGTCCGTGAGAAAATCCCAGTCAAAATCCTCCTCCTCGACAATCAACACCTCGGTATGGTCGTTCAGTGGGAAGACACCCTATACGACGGCGTCCGCGCTCAGACCATCCTCAGCGATCCCGACAATATCGGCTCACCGGAAAACCCGGACGGTGTCTACCCGGACTACGAAAAGATTTGCGCCGGCTACGGCATCCCCTGCAAACGCATCATTGCCAAGGAAGACCTTCGCCCCGCCATCAGGGAAATGGTCTCCAGCGATGGCCCCTATCTCCTCCACGTGGTTGTTCCCTTTACTGAGCACGTGATGCCTTTCATCCCGGCCGGCGCCTCCGCCAAGGACATCATCACTGAAAAACCTAACCGCTAGTCAAAATCCTCCTCCAGCCACGCAAAGCTGACGATCTCGTAGCGACGGCCGTATAGTTCCGCATCACCACCCATTGGTTCCGGGACGCGCTGGACAGTTGCTTCACAGAAGGCGGAGGCTTCCACCTCTCCGGTCTTCGGGTTCTGGACATCACCATAGGCACGGATCGTGAAAGTATCTGATCGCGCGAACAGAATCGGCGCCAGATGCACCATCAGGCTGCTCTGGGTCACACTCGCCGGTGCGTTCTGAGGAATCGGTAGTTCTCTGCCGTTCGGATTATTGATCGTCGGCACCGCATCAATCGCATTCTGCAAAATTCCCGCTTTAAGAAAATCAGCTACGGACAGGAAAGGTTCTCCGCGCTGCTTGAGTTGATCGACAATACGTCTAGCCAGTGCCTCAACCTCCGCATCGGTTAACTCACGTACTCCCTGGATAAACACTGGATGGCGCCGATCATCTGCCAGAGTTTCCATCTCAAAATTATTCGCATCTGCATAAGAAACACTTGAAGGCCAGTTTTGTGCAGCCCGATGAGGCAGTGAAAATAATCCATTCACCAGAACAACTTCACCAGACGCCGGGGCATACTCAGTCGTATCGTGATAGGTCCAGTCAGGTATCTTAATCCCGCTCAAAACTGCCTTCCAAGCCACTTCCGAAACTGAATTCAAGTTGAATCCGTTCTTTAGAAAAAGCCGCTTTGCCGAATCCTCGGACTCCACAAGATCGGTGCTATCTTCACCTCCTCCCTCCGCCAAATACACAATGCGAGAATTCGGCAAAGTGGATTGCTTGTCCCAATCAGCCGCTACTTCAGGTAGAGTTGACATGAAGTAACGGTCATAAAGAAGATTCAACTCGCCTCCGGTTACACTTCCCAAAGCAAATGGCGGATTCCCTTTGAAATAGAGGTTCCGTAGTGTTCCCACTGATACGGGTGCTTGCACTGGCACATCAAACAGTCTTGCCTGCCGGTCCGGCAGACCCGTTACAACATTGGCAAACGCCGAAGCAAAGAAATCAGATACGTGCGTTACTGAATCGCGCACATAATGAGTCGGCTGCTGCAGGAATTCATAATACGTATCACTGGCTGTTATATCGATCTCATGTCCACTTGCCCTGGGATCACGCATCTCAAGCCACTCGCTTAAACCTTGGTCAGTCGTGTTGTAGCGGTCCCGCATCTTGAAATGATAGGCGAAAACATGGCCTGGCTCGCGTAGACTTTCCCGGCTGATGGTATCCACTCGGTTCGTTCCGCCTGCAACACTCCCAGGTGCCCTGATAAACGGTAAAAGCGGACCATACTGAATACCGAAGTTTTCATACTCCCCTAAAGTCATCGTAAAAAATGGCTCAGTGCTGTCGGGATTGACCCGATTGAAAAACTCCAGTGTCACGGTTGTAGGGCTGAAGCTGACAAATGGAGCAGGTGCCGCCTGTGTCCCCAGCGTGATCAACTGTCCTATCTTTACATGATTGACCCCGTTGCCACTCGATCCACCTTCATCGGTCGGTTCCGCCAGCAGTTGAACTTCACCGGCTTCCATGTCGAAGAAAACATCCACCGCTATCACTACTTCGTCCGGCATGATCACATTGGTATTCGGGATATTGACCTGTGGCAGGCCGGTCACGCGCACTTCAATATCAGGGCTGGTTCCGCCGGTTGCCAAAGGGATGGCATACGGATTCCAAACGTCCAGAAAAAGGTAGTAATATAACACGACATCATACACCAGTGCACTGCCAAGGGAAGATACGGATGACTGGTCGGCTGCAATCCCACAAGCCAGCACACATTCCGTAATGACAGGATGAGTCGGCCAACCTACACTTTCAGTCATCTGCTTGAAGCGAACCGGTAAAATGTTGGCCCCGTTGTAACCGAAATCTAGATACGCCTGGGCTTCCGCATTAATGAGTGGATCAGCATACAAACCTGGATCTCCGCTACGCACCAGATGCGTTAGGTCTCTTCGCAGTCCCCCTTCGGCTCCATTCGACAACACAAAGGCGTTTTCTGCTGTAATATCATGATACAGCTTATCAACCTCTGTGGATTCAATGCCAGAAACTGAAGGCAGCAGCTTGATTTGCTCGAAGTGCGTAATCTTCTCTAATAGCTGAATATCCTGCCACGTATCAAATACGGCTTTTCCATTATGTTTTTGTGACACGATTTGCCGGTTTCTTCTCTCGACCTTTACATCCTCGTGTTCAAGTTCCGGACTTTGGCCTATCGCTGCCTTCACGCCCTCATCCGAAGTCCACCAGCCAATCCTTCCCGGGAATCCGCCGCCTGCCATGTCTGCCGGAAGCTCTATTGCATCGATAAAGACTGACTGAGTTCCAGTATTCAGGATTCTTATTTCCTCCCCTATTGGGGGATCCACAACATCGGAAATTGCCGCAGAGACAAGCCAATTCACCTTCCCTGCCTCATCCCATACACCGGTCCAGTAGGTATGGTTTATCTGATCACCCTGAATTCGAGCCTGTGCAGTTGCCATACGATCTTTTCCCGCATATTCCTGAAGCTGCGCCAGAGCTAGGTGTAAGGCAAAGAAAGCATTCTCCCGGGCCGCTTCATCATTACGGCGAATGCCCTCCTCTATTATATGCTCGCGTGTCACTACAGCCAGGCTAACGAGTGTAAAAGCAACGAGTGATAACATCGCCAGAGCCAGCATAAGTGCAGAAGCACGACGACTTGCTGTGTGATTTAGCCGACGCCTCTGTTTCATTGGCTTAAGCGCGGCTGAATTCTTCAGCTACCTCTTTTGGCCTAAACCGTATTTCCTTAGGGCCTACCACAAGCCCCAGACGGTGTTCCGGCTCCAGATATTTCCGAGCGTATGCTTGCAGGGAATCAATGGTCAATCTATCCAGACGCTCACCGTAGGTCCTCCAGTCATTTAGAGGTAAATTGTAGAGAGCGTTCAATGTTGCCTGCATGACACGTGAACCAAGTCTCTGCAGGGCAATCTGCTTTTGCACCTTCAAACGTTGCCTGCACCGGTCGAACTCGTCTTCTGTGATCCGCGCTTCTCGTAAACGCCCAGCTTCTTCGGCAAATTCCTCCAATACCTCACTTACGGCTTCCGGCTTTGTTCCCGCATAAAAATATTGCATGCCAGGTGAAAGACCAGAAAGACGTGAGG
>CAYQCG010000190.1:0-4851 GCA_964415925.1 uncultured Puniceicoccaceae bacterium
TCACGAAAGGTTTGCAAGTTCCGCCAGGTTCCATGGTCATGGGGATGCCCGCCCGAATCATCCGCGAACTGACCCACGAAGAGCGTGACGGTATCCGTTACTGGGCGGAAAAGTATATCAAGGTTGCGGCTGCCCACAGTGAGGGCCATGACTACAGTTATTGAGTAAGCAATGCCTGAGAGCAGAAGTCCACATGCTGTAAAAGTCCCACCGCCGGTTTACCTCTTCCTTGCCTTGCTGGGTATGATACTGGCGCATCTCTACTACCCTGCTGCTTATATCATCCCGCGACCGTTCGACTGGCTGGGGGTTCCGGTCATTGCAGCCGGCCTCTTCATGACGATAAGGAGCGCCCATCTCTTTGAGCGACATGAGACACCCCTGCGTCCAGGCGAAGAAGCCACGCACCTCGTGACAACCGGTTTCTTCCGTTACACCCGGAATCCCATGTATTTAGGGATGTTCTGTGATCTTTTTGGAGTTCTACTTATTCTCGGAAGCCTGACTCCGCTGCTCCTCTTCCTTGTTTTCATCCTGATAATCCGGCTCCACTTCATTCCGCTGGAAGAACGCCGGATGGAAGAAACCTTCGGGCAGGAATACCTCGATTACAAAAAGCGCGTGCGCCGCTGGATCTAGAAGCTCCAGTTCACCCCGCCCCGGAAATTCCTGTCCATTGCAGGATAAAAGGCAGTCGTGAATGGATCACGAATGACGAAGCTGCTGTAGTTCGCATCAAAGGCGTTGTTCACGGCAACAAAAATGCGCAAGCCGGTAACCGGTTCCCAGCGAATGAGGAAGTCGACCGTGGTGTAGGAATCCATGCGATCATTGTCATTGGCGAAGTCACCTCCAGAAATCTGCTGGCTGGTGTAGACCAGATCGCCCCGCAGAGTGAGTGAAGGGATGACTGCCCATTCCCCGTAAAGGGACAGTTTATGCCAGGGGACCAGCGGCACTTTGCTGCCCACATTGGGACCGTCGGTGAATTCAGTCTCAATCCCGTTATAATTTAGTCCAACCCGGACCGGATCCATCCTGTAGTCGATACCGGCCTCAAAGCCCAACCTCCGGGTGTCGTTCAGGTTGCTGTTGAGAAAGTTGACCGAATCAAATGCAATTTCCCCGCTCAGCTTCTGGTAGAAGACAGCAGCGGACGCCCTCAAATCACCAAAAGTATATTCGCCGCCTACTTCCACGTTCCCCCCGATCTCAGCTCCCAGATCCTCATTAAAGACATCTGCCAGCGCGAAGCCCTGGTAGGCAGCCAGTTCGTCCGTAGCGGGGAACCGGTAAAGCCGGTCGTAGCGGGTCCAGAAGCGCAGGTCCTCAGACGCCATGAAGGTCAGCCCGAGTTGCCCCGACCAGTTAGCCTCACTGTTTGATTCTTCTCCTGTAAAGCCCATGCTGTCAGAGTCGATGGTCAGCTGGTTATCCTCTATGCGAATACCCCCGCTTAACAGGAGTTGAGGCGATACCGCGTATCGGGCGTGCCCGTATCCGGCTACAGTCCGGCGGGTCACATCGGCATTGGCAACTGTGGTACCGATGAAATTGATACTGGTGGAGCGTACGTCCATCTGGTCGCGCCAGAGATCAAAACCACTGACAAGTGAAAACGGTCCACTCTCCCAGTTCACCTTAGGCGAGAAATTGACGGTAGTCAGGCGATTATCGAAGAGGCTGGTGAAGGCGAACGGTGTTTCCTCCCGCAGGCTTGAGATGATGTCCCGCAGTTGCCAGCCACCTTCCAGTTCCACCCGGAGGTTATTGCCTGTATCGTATGTCAAGGTGCCACTGGTTGCATAGTAATCGGTCTCTCCGAAATTGTCGTCACCCACGCCATCGTTGACTTCCTTACTCTGGCGCGGATTCTCGAGGAAAAGCGTCTCGGTGAGGTCACCGGGAAACTCGTTGTCGCTGTCCTTGTAGGTTCCCTCCACTCTCAGGTTCCAGAGAGCGTTGAACCGGAAACCGAAATTGGCATGAAGCGTATGGTCATTGCTGCGGCTGTTCTCGCGGTATCCACCGTTCCGGTTGTATTCCGTATCGATGGCGTAATCAAACGCATCGATCGAGTTCCAATAGCTCCCGCGTGCGGCGAAGCGACCGTAGCTTCCACCCTGGAGGGTGAGGTTCCCGCCTTCCGTGCCTGCATCGCGGCGTGTAGTGATCTTGATCACTCCACCGACAGCGTGATCGCCGTAGAGGGTTGTCCATGAACCGCGCAATACTTCAACTTCCTCAATGGCCTGGAGAGGAATAGTCTCCAGTTCCGTGCGTCCGAGATCGGGCCGGTTGAGTCGCTTCCCGTCGACCAGGACAAGGGCGCGCTGGCCACTGGCTTCACCAAAGCCGCGCATGGAGAGGGTTGCCTGGGCGGGATCACCGGAGAAGGAGCGGATATGCAATCCTGCCTGCTGTTCGAGGACTTCTGCCAGAGTAAACGCAGCCTGCCGCTGGATGTCATCGGCCGTAATGAGGGTCACATTGGTGGGGACCTCGATTGCCGGTGCCTCAAAGTGGTAGGCGGTAACCCGGTAAGGCAGCAATTCAACCGGTTGATCCTTTTCCTGTGCCCCCAGCACGGAAAAAACAAGCGTTGCCAGTAAGGCGGAGAATGTGATGGTGTGAAAGTTTTTCATCAGAAAATTCAAAATGTTAAGAGAGTCTTTAGATGAAGGGATAGAGAACGCAAGGCTAATTGGCACTATGATGCCAATAATATTTGCGGTTCTAATATTACTATCCTAGTATGAGTTGTTTGAAACCTTAAATTTTTCCATGAATCCGAAGATAACCATCTACATTGTCGGGCTGTTGCTGGGGACGAGTATCCTGTTCATGATCCCGCGGGGATCCGACAAGGAGGCGGCGGACTGGAGCGACCGGCAGGCTCCTTTAGGCTACTATCCAATTGAATATGAGGATGCCCTGGGACGGGAGATCCGCCTGCCCCGGCAACCCAGGTACTTCATTTCACTGGCTCCCAGCATAACGGAGATCCTTTTTGCGATGGACATGGGCGACCATCTTCTGGGGGTGACCCAGTTCTGCCGCTATCCACCGGAGGCGACCGAACTGCCGCGGATCGGCGGTATCAGGGCTCCCAACTACGAGCATATCCTGGCGTTGAATCCGGATATCGTGATGGGGACGACCCTGAGTGCACCGGTTATCTACAACCGCTTTGACGAGATCGGCGTCCTGTCGATCGCGTTCAAGCACTCCAGCTACGAGCAGGTGCTTGATGACATCGCGAATATCGGGAAGCTCCTGGGAGTGCCGGACAAGGCTTTGCGACTGCACTCTGAACTGACGGACTCGATCAACGCGGTCCAGGAGGCAGTCGCCGACCTGCCGACCCCGCGAACCGTCCTGCTGTATGGTCTGGACGGGCTTTACAGTGCGGGCAAGGGCTCGTGGGCGGGAGATTTACTTACCGCCTGCAATGCCATGAACCTGGCCGAGGAGGCGGATTCAGACTGGCCGCAATTGAACCTGGAATCGGTCGCGGCGAGCGATCCGGAAGTCATCATCGTTGGGATTGATCCGGAGGAAGAGGCGGCGATGGAGGCAGAAGTGGCCAGGCTGAAGGAAGATCCCGTGTGGCGTCTGATGAGCGCGGTGAAAAACAACCGGATTCATTTCATTGACAAGGACCTGCTGGCGATTCCGGGACCGCGGATGGCAGAGGCGATGGACGCCCTTGCGCGGGCGATCCACCCGGAGGCTTTTACAGTGGCGCAGGCTGGTTTGGAACCTTGACCCCGTTGCACTGGGCGCAGGTTCCGTAGAGGATCACTTCATCGCCGGTGATTTCAAATCCCGGAGGGATGGAGGTCACCCTGGCGTCACTGACATCGACATCCAGCACGTAAATATTTTGGCATTTGTAGCAGATGAAATGAGGGCGATGCTTTCCGTCCGTGACCTGCTCATAACGAACGGGCTGACCGGGATAATCGATACCGACCAGCACACCCTCGTCGACCATTTCCCGGATATTGCGGTATACGGTCCTGAGGCCGATTTTCGTGTCATATTGCCGGGCCAACTTGTGGATTTCGGTCGCGCTGAGGGGGCGTTCGATTTCATCAAGCACACGCAGGAGGGCGAGGCGCTGTTTGGTCTGGCGGATCATGTTTCTTGTTCCCGGGCCTGGCCGGCCAGCCACTCATTGGTGGCGCGTTTGAGGTCCTTTAACTGAGGATCCAGGCGACGTTTCTCGGAGGGTTTCATATGGTCGATGAAGAGGACGCCCTGGGTGTGGTCGTATTCGTGCTGGATGACGCGGGCGAGCCAGTCGCCCGCTTCCATGATGTGCCTGGCGCCGGATACATCCTGGTAGGTGACGCGGATGTTGTCGGCCCTGGGCACATCGCCGCGAATATCGGGGAAGGACAGGCACCCTTCCTCTCCGAGCATTTCGGGGCCGGGGAGGCGTTCGACTTTGGCGTTGGCCATGACCAAGGGCATGATCAAGTCGATCGGAGGCTGCTTGCCATCGAGGATGAAGGGCAGGGACTGGCGGTCGGGCAGGCCGCGCAGGTCTATGACGAAGAACTGCAAGTCGAGCCCGACCTGCTGTGCTGCGAGGCCGACGCCCTCATGGGCTTCCATGGTTTCGAGCATGTCGGTAGCCAGCTGTTTGAGGCCATCATCAAACTCTGAAACGGGTTCGCCTTTCTGTCGCAATACTGGTTCACCGTACTGGGTAACGCGTAATAGCATCTGTCTAGCTGCATCATTTTACTGCATGGGTAAGATGCAACCCAGAAAAGCGGGGCTGTAGGGCAGAGGAATTAGACTGTCAAAGAACGGGGGGGTGGAATTTCGAATTTCGATTTC
>CAYQCG010000191.1:0-3338 GCA_964415925.1 uncultured Puniceicoccaceae bacterium
GATCCTGCAAAGAAGCCAAGAATAAGAAAGGATGTGGATTTATTCAATTTTGGGAAACGGGTTGAAGCCTGTAGTCTTGGGTTGACGAAGTGATATATTCTATTGAAATTACAAAAAACATAAACTGATTGTTTCTTGCTGGAAAAAAATCAAACACGTGATAGTCATAAAGTGAGCAATCCCCATAAATCAATGAAAATCCTTAAATCGTTAATCATCACTTCTGTAATCACTGCAATCGCAGCCTCGACTCACGCTGGAGAATGGCATTCTCTCTTCAATGGTAGAAACCTGGATGGCTGGGAAAGAATCAACGGCAATGCCCCATACACAGTAATAGATGGCGCCATTGTCGGCACAGCAGTCTTGGATAGTCCGAACAGCTTTCTTGCCACCAAGGAAACATTTGATGATTTCATCCTTGAGTTCGAATTCAAGCAGGATGCTCCTTATATCAATACAGGGGTGCAATTCCGGAGCTTGAGCAAACCGGATTACCGGAACGGAAGAGTTCATGGCTACCAGTATGAGATTGACCCTTCACCACGAGCTTGGACAGCCGGTATTTATGATGAAGCCCGTCGCGGCTGGCTATATCCGGTGGACTTGAATCCAAGAGCTAAAACGGCCTACAATTTAGGCCAATGGAATCTCGTTCGCATAGAGGCAATTGGCCATAGCATACGGACATTCTTGAATGGTATTCCAGTAGCGCACTTGATTGATGATGAAACTGACGAAGGCTTCATCGCTCTGCAGATCCATAGTATAAGAAATGAAAATATGGCAGGATCAAAAGTCTACTGGAGAAATATTCGTATCCAGACTCAAGATTTACATCCAGGTCCACTCGATGAAGTATTTATCCGCAATACCATCCCTAATCACTTAAGCCCGGAAGAACGCGCACAGGGATGGCGCCTGCTTTGGGATGGACGCACTACCCGTGGTTGGCGCGGTGCGCACAAGGATGCATTTCCGGAAAAAGGTTGGAGGATAGAAAATGGTGAATTGATTGTTCGTGAGTCCGGCGGAGGTGAGAGCATAGATGGTGGTGATATCGTCACGGAAGACGAGTTCTGCAGTTTTGAACTACAACTGGAATTCTGGCCGGCAAAAGGAGCCAATAGCGGTATAAAATATTTTGTTACAGAGGCGTATGGCGTGAGTGGCCGTTCTGCAATTGGGCTTGAATACCAGATTCTGGATGATGAACGCCACCCTGACGGTAAAATGGGCGCTGCAGGAAACCGCACTCTTGCTTCCCTCTACGACTTGATTCCATCCTATCAGCAAGTTTCTAACCGCAAAGTACCCCGTAACATTGAAGACTGGAATCATGGCCGGTTAATTGTCTATCCGGACAACACCGTTCAGCACTGGCTAAATGGTTATAAAGTTGTTGAGTTTCTTCGTGGCTCTCCCACCTACGATGCACTTGTTGCGCGTAGTAAATATGAAAAATGGGAAGACTTTGGGATGGCAGACTCGGGACATATTCTACTTCAGGACCACGGTAACGAAGTCCATTTCCGCAGTATTAAAATCCGTGAAATCAAATAACCTCTAATGTTAAACTTATGACACAGGAAAATTCAAATACCCGCAGGGATTTTATCAAGAAAAGCACGTTGGGTGCAGCCACACTTTCCCTTGGAGGCTTAAGCCTAAGTCCCAAAAGCTATGCCCAGGTGAGAGGCTCTAACGAACGAGTCCGGGTTGCCATGATCGGAATGAAACGACGTGGTAAACCCTTAACGGAATCCATCAGTAAGCTGCGAAACGTTGAGATGACGTATCTCTGCGAGATAGATTCCAAGCAAATGGAAGATGGACTGAAGCATTGTCAGGAGCATCTTGGCTACAAACCGAAAACGGAAATAGACCTGAGAAATGTTATCGAGAGAAACGACGTTGACGCTGTATTTTTAGCTATCCCGGACCATTGGCATGCCGCAGCTACGTGGATGGCTCTACAGGCAGGTAAACACGTATACGTGGAAAAGCCCTGCAGCCACAATCCCCATGAAAGTGAGTTATTGGTAAAATACCAGAAACGCTACGATAAAGTGGTGCAAATCGGCACACAACAGCGTTCGAGCGTTGAAACCCGTGAAATTGTCAATGAAATCCACAACGGTATCATTGGCGATACCTACATGGCCATTACCTTCTATAGCAACAGACGTGGTGGGCTTCCGCAGGCGAAAGTGACGACCCCTCCTGAATGGCTGTATTGGGAACTGTATCAAGGTCCGGCTCCACGCAGACCATACATGAACGTGCTGGAGGACTATAACTGGCACTGGTTCTGGCACTGGGGCACAGCAGAAACAGGCAATAATGCCACTCACGAAATTGATGTGGCCCGCTGGGCAATGGATGTAAAATATCCGCAGGCAGTGTATTCAAATGCCGGTAAATATCACTTCAAGGACGACCCATGGGAAATGTATGACACCATGGATGTAACATTTGAATATCCTGGTAACCGTTATATCAAATGGGACGGTAAAAGCCGAAATGCTTACAGCACCTATGGAAGCGGACGTGGAACGATCATCTATGGCAGTGAAGGAAGTGTCTATGTCGACCGTGGAGGTTACAGACTGTACGACCGCAGGGGCGAAGAAATACGAAGCAATATGTCAGGAGGATCTGAAGGCGGTGTCGCACTTGGTGGAGGAGGTGACATGACAACCATGCACGTAAGCAACTTTATCGAGGCAATCCGAAGCGGTGAAAAACAGAACGGCCCAATCGATGAGGGTGCCATCAGCACGGATCTCACACATTTTGCCAATATCTCTTATCGAACCGGAAACCAGCGTTTGGAAATCGATCCTGTCACCGGACGCTTTAAGGACTGGTCGGTTATGCGTGAGTTCTGGGGAAGGGAATATGAACGTGGCTTTGAGCCACCAGTTTAATCGGCAAATTGATATCTACCCGCTTGAAAATATGAACTCTACCGTATAAAGGCATTCCATGCAAAATACGGTAGAGCTCATTAATAAAATCAGGAAAGCCGTTAATATCGCGGTCATAGAGATCTATGACCCGGAAGATGCCGTGACCTTGGGAAGGTGGTGTCAAGTGTGTTGAACTTACACTACGAACAGATACTGCACTTCAGGCGTTGAAAAACATGACCTCTGCGGTCCCTGGGCTACAGGTCGGAGCCGGTACGGTCTTAACACCCGAACAGGTCGAAAAAGCCAAGGATGCAGGTGCTGCCTTTGCGGTTGCACCGGGTCTTAACGAAACAGTTCTATCGCATGCCCAAAGAATTGGGTTGCCCTTCTTCCCGGGTGTTTCCAGTGCGAGCGATATCGAAA
>CAYQCG010000191.1:3348-4826 GCA_964415925.1 uncultured Puniceicoccaceae bacterium
TGAATTCGGAATAACCCTACAAAAGTTTTTCCCCGCCGAACCGTTGGGAGGACTGAAACTCCTGAAAGCCTTGGCCACTCCATACCGCCATTTGAATGTGCAGTTCATCCCGTTGGGTGGATTGAAACAGGAAAACATGGAGAACTATCTCAAAGAAGATTTCATTGCGGCACTTGGCGGTTCATGGCTGGCACCCAGGGATGCGATTAAAGAGAAAAACTGGGGGTTGATCCGGGATAATGCCAAGGCGGCAACCGAGATCATTGCACGTTACCGTTAACGCTTACATTGCCGATGTTCACCCTATGTTTTCTTTTTAAAGCCGTTTTGCTTTAGGCAAACCTTGTGGGGATTTCGGTATTTGATGAGAATTCGACGAATACCATAATGTGAGAGCATAACGTCCCGACCAGACTACCGTTGCAGGTGTAACTCCCTCTGTTGGTCCGGAAGCCAAACGATTAAATTAAACTATAAGAGTGAAAAAAGGTAATAAGACTGGTTGAAGCCGTTTAAAATTGCCATTATCCAAATTGAAAAATGATTGATTCCAAAAAGTAAAAATACCTCTGAGATGATAAAAATTTACCTGCCCCTTATCCTGTTAATTCACTGCATTGCCTATTCCGAACTATCTGTAAATTCGCTGTTCACTGACCATATGGTATTGCAGCGTGAGAAGCCGATCAAGATTTGGGGCTGGGCGGATTCTGGTGAACGCATAACCGTTGAGTTGGGTGGACAGAGAGAAAGGACACGGACCAACAGTGAAGGCATGTGGCATGTCTTCCTGGACCCAATGGATGCAGGTGGCCCTTATACACTTACAATCAGGGGTGAAAATAAAATAGAAATCGACGACGTAATGATCGGTGAGGTCTGGCTGTGTTCCGGGCAGTCCAATATGGAGTGGAATGTTTCCAGGCTGAAGGATGGTGATCTGGAATTGCTGGGTGCCAGCAATCCTATGATTCGCCATATCAGTGTTCCAAAAAAAGGAGCTGATGCGCCACAGCAAGATTTTGAAGGCCAGTGGGAACTCGCGAGTCCAGAAACAGTTGCAGAATTAACAGGAGTCGGCTATTATTTTGGGCGGCGATTGCAGGATATACTTGATGTGCCAATCGGGTTGATCGACAACTCCTGGGGTGGATCGGCAGCGGAGGCCTGGTTACCTGTCGAATTATTGAGTCAATATCCGGACATCAATGAATACCTGGTTAGCTATGCAAAGAGGAAGAAGACCTTGAATGAGAGAAACTACCGTGCACAGCATGATCCTGAAAAACTCTACAATGGAGTCTTATATCCTGTCATAGGATATACCATTCGAGGCACAATCTGGTATCAGGGAGAAAGCAATTCCAGCAGGGCAAGAGCCTACCAAACACTATTTCCCCTATTGATCGAATCCTGGCGCAGCTACTGGGAGGATGACTATTATTTCTATTGGGCACATTTGGCGGATTTTCGACAGG
>CAYQCG010000192.1:0-4823 GCA_964415925.1 uncultured Puniceicoccaceae bacterium
TCAGTTCATGGAATAACGAGCGTGCCCGGATCTACCGCGCTAAATACCACATACCCGCAGAATGGGGCACGGCTGTGAACGTACAGACGATGGTCTTTGGAAATAAAGGTGATACCTGCGCTACGGGTGTAGCCTTCACCCGGGATCCGGCTAACGGGGATAAAGTGTTTTATGGTGAGTATCTCATCAATGCCCAGGGTGAAGATGTTGTCGCCGGTATTCGTACGCCTAAACCGATTGCACAACTTGCTGAAGATATGCCCAAGAGCTACAAGGAGCTCGATAAAGTCCGCAGGACTCTGGAACGCCACTTCAAAGACATGCAGGACATCGAGTTTACGATTGAGGAAGGCAAGCTCTACATGCTGCAGACTCGAAACGGTAAGCGTACCGGTATGGCAGCAGTCAAGATCGCGGTAGATATGAACCGTGAAAAGCTCATGAGTGAGAAGGTTGCCGTCTCCAAGATTCCTGCTGAATCCATCGACAGCCTGCTCGTTCCGGTCTTTGACCCGCATTCGCTGAATAAGGCGAAAGAAATTGCCGCCGGTCTTCCTGCCGGACCGGGTGCCGCCTCCGGTCACATTGTTTTCAATGCGGAAACTGCCGAAAAGGAAGTCAAGGCGGGCCGCAAGGTAATTCTCTGCCGGGTGGAAACGTCACCTGAAGACCTGCGCGGTATGATCGCATCCGACGGAATCCTGACCAGTCGCGGAGGAGTCAGTTCGCACGCCGCACTGGTTGCCCGTCAAATGGGCAAGGTCTGCATTTGTGGAGCCACCGATATCAAAATTGATTATGAAAAGAGGACACTGTCTGCCGGTAAACTGACTTTGAAAGCCGGTGACTACCTTTCGATCGATGGCACCACAGGAAGCATCTACGAGGGCAGGATCGAGACAACCGACAGTGAGGTGATGCAGGTGCTCAACGGTAAAATGAAGGCAGATAATAGCCCGGTATTCGATCTTTACAATACCGTGATGAACTGGGCGGATAAATATCGTCGTCTCGGCGTCAGAACCAATGCCGATACCCCGGAAATGTCTAAAGCCGCAGTCAACTTTGGTGCAGAAGGTATCGGCCTTTGCCGCACAGAGCACATGTTCTTTGAAGGCGAAAGGATCGACTACATGCGCCAGATGATTCTGTCCACCGATGAACAGGAACGACGCAAGGCGTTGAAAAAGCTTCTGCCCTACCAGCGCAAGGATTTTGCCGGTATCTTCAAGGCAATGGAGGAACGTCCCGTGACAATCCGCTTGCTGGATCCGCCATTGCATGAATTCCTTCCCCATGATGACGCGACCAAGCGTGAGCTTGCCGAGAAACTGGGTGTCAGTTCTGAGTTTATCACGGAGCGTGTCCGTGCCCTGCACGAAGAAAATCCGATGCTGGGTCACCGTGGTTGCCGATTGGGCATCAGCTATCCGGAAATCACCGAGATGCAGGCCCGTGCAATCTTCGAGGCAGCCGCTCAGGTCATGAAACTGAAAAACCCGATTACCCCACAGGTCGAGGTTATGGTGCCTCTGGTCGGTTTCAAAACCGAATTGGCTCATCAGGTTGGCATTATCCACAGGGTAGCCGAAGAGGTGATGACGGCCAAGAAAGTGACTCTGGAATACATGGTTGGAACCATGATAGAAATACCAAGAGGTGCTATCACAGCAGATGAAATTGCCGGGGTGGCTGACTTCTTCAGCTTTGGCACGAATGATCTAACCCAGACGGGTTTGGGCCTGAGCCGTGATGACATGGGATCCTTCTTCGATGAGTACCGGAACAAGGATATTTTTGCCCAGAATCCGTTTGCCAGCCTCGATATCGGCGGTGTCGGTCAATTGGTAAAAATTGCCGTCGAAGGAGGCCGCAAGACCAAGCCAAAGATCAAACTAGGAATCTGCGGCGAACACGGCGGTGATCCACGCTCGATTGGCTTCTTCCACGAAGTGGGTCTGGATTATGTCTCCTGTTCGCCACCACGTGTGCCGATCGCCAGATTGGCAGCCGCTCAGGCAGCCTTGGCTGAAAAGTAATTCAATTCAGGTCTTTTTTCGAGGAACCGGGCATCCGTCAGGGTGTCCGGTTTTTTCGTGCTGATGCTTGCACAATAGAAATTCTTATTCAAAGTATGAAAAAATGTAATCTATTGAAATAATTCAGACACTGATTGCTCACAATAACGAATCTCTAAATAACTTAATCTATGAAAACAATTCTATCACTTATATCCGTTATCACCTTAACGTTCGCCACAGCACCACTTTCTGCACATTGCGGCACTTGCGCAACTGACAGAACCCATGCCAAGGCAGTCAGCGATTGCTCCAGTGGGGCTGTTATGACGAAAGCCGGCAGTGACTGCTCGAGCGGTGCCGTATTGACCAAGGCAAGTGGCGACGCCTGCTGCCCATCCGGTGCCACCTACGCTGCCAATGAAGCAACCCCGAAGATCTTCGTGGTTAAGATGCATACCGATCAATGTAACACATGCGTTTCCTTGAATCCCTCCTATGCTTCGTTGCAGGACGAATTTGGCAAAAGCAGTGTGAAATTTGTCAAATTCGATTACACGAATGACAAAACCAGAGCAAAAAGCGCCAAACTTGCCGAAAAATATAATCTGTCCAAGATTTACGATAACAAGCAACTGGCTGTTATCCTCATCGTAAATGCTGAAACAGGTGAAGTCATCGAAACCCTCAAAAAGAAGCATACTCCCGAGCAAATGGCTCAAGTCATCCAAGGTGCTCTTTCCAATGAAAATTTAAGTTAAGTTAACGAGAGCGAGCACATCCAGTCAGTTGTAAAACCTCCACCTATCGGGTGGGGGTTTTTTATTGATATAAATTTTCCAGAGTCTAAGCAGGTTTCAGGTATGGCTTATCAATTAATCTGGGAAGACAATGGAGTCTGCATACGAATGCAGGGAATTGTATCCATCTGGGATGTTTATGCGGCCGAGGATGAAATAGAGCAAGAGCCTGTCGGCGACCTCAGATACCAGCTATTCGATTTCACCGAAGTTGATGAAATTGAAGTAGATTTGGCATGCGCGCGGATAGCTGGGTTGCGTAACCGCTCACATCTATTCCACGACGCGGACAGCGAGTTCCGTATTGCCATAGTGGCTGTAGATGAAACGCTTCATGAAGCTTACCTGTTATTTAAAATAACTGCCGAAAGCGACTGCATAAAAGTCAGATTATTCTGTAATTTGCCGGATGCTCGAAAATGGATGATTGACCTATTATTGTAGAGATTATTCCTGAACTCAATAGTCGAAGCTAAAGCTGGCTGTAAGTCTTTGGCATTCGAAAATAATAATATTTTTCTTGGCTTATGTACATACTGCTATGAAAATTAGTGTACAATAATACGAATGTCCTAAAATTAATATAGGAATAAGTAAAAATTACCTGTTCTAAAGCCTCATGCCTTATCAGCTACAATGGGAGAAAGATGGCGTATATGTAAACCATTACGGTCGTGTTACATCTGCTGAAATACAGGAAGTGGCAGGAGAATTACAAGGGGATGACCGCTACGAACACGCCAGCTACCAGATCACTAATTTAAGCAAAGCTGAAGACATCGATTTTAATGAAACAACAATGAAAATGGTAGGATCAACAGACAAGGTTTCCAGCAACTATATAAAAGTACCAATGGTGCGGATAGCCGTCATAGATACTGAGAACCGTGTTTCGGATCTAATTGCTCACTACAAGACAAAACTCGACTGTAACACAATGATCGTTAACTACTTCACCAATACGGATATAGCAAGAGAGTGGGCCTTAGGGCATATTAGGAAATGAAATGGCCTGTTGTTCCGGACATGAAATCAGGATGTCCTGATTAGAATCATCAATAGTCGGGAAAGAAATACGTATTGCAGTCCTGCACACATCAGGTAAGCTGTAGTTATTAGTTATAAATGATCGAAGTTAATGACCAGCCCCAGACGGTAGAGCGGGCATTCCTGGTAGGTGTGCAGCAGGCACGGGAAAATGCCAATCAAGTCGCATATCTGTTAGACGAGTTGGCAGAACTCGTCCGCAATATGGGAGTGTACGTCGTTGCCCGCCAGATTGTAAAAGTCAAGGAACCTCGTGCCCGATTCCTCTTGGGAACCGGACAGACCGGGGAACTGATCCAGCAAGCCAAAGAGCTAAACTGTGACTGCATTATCTTCGATGTCCCTCTGACACCCGGACAGCAACGTAACTGGGAACAGGAAAGCAACCTGTGTGTGATTGACCGTCAGGAAGTGATTCTCGATATTTTCGCCAGCCGTGCTCAGACCAAGGAGGCAGTCCTGCAAGTCGAACTGGCCCGGATGGAATACAGCTTGCCGCGTTTGAAGAACGCCTGGTCTCACTTGAGCCGGCAGAAAGGCGGCGGCGTGACCCAGCGTGGCGAGGGTGAAGCCCAGATCGAGTTGGACCAGAGAATGGTGCGACAAAGAATTTCGAAGCTTAAGAAGGAACTGCATGAGGTGAAGCAGCACCGTGCCATCCAGCGAAAGCAACGTCAGAGAGTTCCCCTTCCAACAGCCGCATTGGTCGGATACACAAATGCCGGCAAATCCTCCCTACTGAACCGGCTGACCGGTTCTGGCGTGCTGGTGGAAAACAAACTTTTTGCAACCCTCGACCCGACCACCCGGCAGCTCACCCTTCCCAGCGGCCAGAAAATACTGCTGACTGACACCGTCGGGTTTGTCCGTAGACTTCCGCACGGCCTGGTTGAAGCCTTCAAAGCCACCCTTGAGGAAGCGGTCATGAGTGACTTTATTGTACACCTTCTCGATGCCT
>CAYQCG010000193.1:0-4814 GCA_964415925.1 uncultured Puniceicoccaceae bacterium
GGCTGACCGGCTTGTGTGGCGCTGTCAGCGGGTAATAGAGGAAGAATGGCTTATCCGATTTCGACTCCCGCTCAATGAATCCTTTCGCTTCAACCAGCAGGTCGTCCATCACCTTGTCAAATTCAAGGCTATCTGATTTTATCCCTTCCCGCCAGAAATGGGGGAATTCAGTTGTGGACACCCGTTCAAATTCGGTGTCCACCACCTCATAATTCCGCACATAGACATAAGGCTCAAAATCCAGCGACGCCGGTAATACAAAGGAATAATCAAATCCGTTGTTGTTTGGGGATGAATGCAGAGGCTTTCTTAAATCGAATTTTTCGAACCCTTCATCACCCCCGTTAGCGCTCTCCTGAAATCCTAAACCTAGATGCCACTTGCCAACGATTCCAGTTCTGTAGCCCTGGTCTTTCAGGTAATCCGCAATTGTCTCTCTATCTTCTTTAATCAACGGGGTATCATAGCCTCTGAGTACGCCGCTTTTCAACCATGTCCGCCAGCAATACCTGCCGGTCAGTAATCCATACCGTGTCGGGGTGCAGATGGATGAGGGGGTATGGGCATCCACAAACCTGAGCCCTTCATCAGCGAGCTTTTTCAAATTTGGAGTAGGTATCTCAGACTCCGGGTTAAATGCCTGCACGTCTCCATAGCCCATGTCATCGGCAAGGATTATAATTATGTTGGGCCTATCCGTTTCTTTGCTTTCTTTGCTAAATGCACTGGATAAGGCAGTAATACTTACGATAATTAGTTTCAGAATAATGAGCAGACTACTCTTAATCCTTTTCTTCATAAGTCTCAATTTTTCAGTAAACACAGCTCATAGCTCAATACTGCTGGTTTAATGATTTTAGAATGATTTTCCGGTTCCCCTCCTCCCGTCAGCCTGAGATCAGTTGCCAAACCCCCTTGATGCCCATGCCGGTGGTCACAAGCGAGAACAGCAGTATCGCCACAAGGAAGACGTTCGTCACAAGACTGTTCTTGTGTTCCCCCATCAGGTCACGGCGGTTAGCCAGATAAAGAATACAGCCCACCGTTATGGGCAGGATTATGGACTGGAACGCTTGTGATACGATCATCACAAATACAGGGCGTGCCTCGAATATCGGCACCACCAGGCCGAGTAATGATATCAGGAATACCATGATGCGGTACTTGGGCAGGGTCATCTCACGCTCCGACTCGTTGTAGTCACACAGAAGCCACGGCAACATCAGAACGTTCGGAAACTGCGATGACACCCCTGCCGCAATGATCCCGATTGCGAATATCGCCGTGGCAAAGAATCCCACCAGCGGCTCCAGTAGCTCAATCATTTGCGATGGCTCCGTCAAGCCCAGCCCCTCCTTATGTAACGTCCCGGCAGCTGCCGCCATTATAGACCCGCTGATGACAAACATCATCGCCACCGAAACCATCGCGTCCCTGCGCTGAATATGGAAATCACGGATCGTCCACCCCGCCTCTTTCACCAGTGTCGTCCGGATAATGAAAAGTCCGGAAAATACCGTCGTCCCAACCATCGATGCGATCACCAGAAAAGGCCCTCTGCCCTCGTCAATCGCTACTTCCGGTAGATTCGGTATCAGGCCCTTCAGTATCTCGCTCGGCGGGGGCATCATGATGAAAAAATTCAGGACAAAACACCCCGACATGATCGCCACGATCACCGCCAGACTGCGCTCGAAAAACTCTGTTTTACCGTTCCAGAAGATAAAATAGACCAGGGCTATATAAAGTATCGCAAAGTAAATCGGGGCAATGCCTCCCTCGATCATGCTTCTCGACCATACATAGCTGATGTCCGCCACTATCCCCATCACACCCATCACGCTCCCGCTCACTCCCGCCGTCAGGGCCACAATAAAGAAGATCCCTAACGCAGGATGTATATGCCTGCGGAACGCCTGTAGCGCCGTCTCCCCGGTCACCAGCGTATACCGCCCATACACCGTGATCAGCAGGAAGGTCGCCAGGCAGGATACGACAATCGTCCATAGCAGCGACATCCCGTAGGTCGCACCCGCTTTCGCCATCGACGTTACACTCCCCGTGCCAATGTTGAAACCCAGAAGGAATATACCGGGCAGAAACAAAGCCAGGGTCGCCGCGAATTTTGCGCGCAATGGGGTTGTCATTTCTATAAATCTTAGCGCTTCGAAAGTTCCTGCATTATGGGTATGGTTTCTGTAGGAACGGTCTCATTACGCAGCAGCTTGCCTGCTTCCCCCGCCAGACGCATGTAAAAGTCGCTCGGCAACCCCTCATATGTCAGAAACTGAGTCCCTCCCGTTGTCGGTGGATTGTTGCTGCACTTGAAAATTGCCGTCCCTTCATCCACTTCGTCAAACATCGCTATGTAGAGCATGTCCGTTCCCGCTTTCACATTCGCCACAATTTGAGACCAGAAAAACTTCCCCTTCAGTCGTGGTACCATTCCCAGTTCGTCCCCTTTATTGTTGTGCCAGCTGAAACCCGGAAAAACCACCGGCATGTAGTCGATTCCATGCTCTCGTGACCAGCTTATATCAGGCCCCCAGTAGTTTTCCACGTGGCTCTGGACTTCCTCAAGTGTCCCGAACCGACCAACGCTCCAGGGGCTGATGACATCCGCCATCAGTAATACATCATGCCATCTCGGATCATCCGGGGCATCCCGGTCCTGCTTGCGCCAGCCGGTTGCTGTACCCAGCATGACACTACAACCGTTGTCCTTGAATTTCTTTACCAGCTCCTCGCAGACTTCCAGTCCGGCACGGGGCTTGATTCCCTCATTGAACCCCACACCCCAGATCGCCACCATCGGCTTCCCGTTGTGATGCAGGTACGCCGGGTCATCCCCGATCTTCATTCTGTCGCGCAGCATCTGCCAGTCATCGAATACCGTGATTATCTTCTCGTCCGGCATACTGGTCAGGTCATACATCACCGCATACGTTCGCCCATGACGGTTGGCACCCACACGCGCATTCCACAATACCTTGTCCTTATCGTAGCGCATCGTTTCATTGTCCAGGCTGTGTGTAAACCGCTGCACAAACGCTCCGTCGATACCGTAATCGGCCATCCACTTGAAATGACGCACTACAGTCTTGCGGTTGTGGGAGCTGAACACCTTCGCCGGTGTCCCGTCTTCATTGAAAAATCCCGTCTCATACAACTCGTCCTCATCGTATTCCGACACGTCAGGCCAGAAATCGACCGTCACGTTCCCCGGTTTGAACAACTCGTCGCGGTCCCGTGTCCAGTGCGTCCAGCCCAGCCCGGCTCCGTCACCTTCACAGTTGAACCACCCCTGGTAGCCCGTCATCACCTTCCCCGTTAACGTCGTTGTATCCACCCCCTTCACGCTGGGACCGTCGTAGGGCCTGTAGATATCCTCCTTCGCTTCAGAACATCCCGAAAAAAGGATCACGGACATGATTAAGCTTACAGCCACTATGTATTTTAGATTCTTCATTTGTCGTAACAGTTGGATTGATAATTTGAATTCGTTGCCTGTCTAATTTCGAAAATCTAATGCTTCACCACCTCGATCCGCCGGAACTCGAGTAACCCGTGCTCTGCCTGGATCCCTATATGCCCCGGGGAATTCATCACCCCTGTCGAGCGCAGGATCACCTTCCCGTTGATGATTGAGGTCAGCCGGTCTCCTTCACAGTGGATCACACTACGGTTCCATTCTCCGGTCGGCCGGTAGGCCAGCTTCAATGCTTCAAAGTCCACCACATCCTCGCTCTTCGGGCCGCCGTAATTGATCATCGTCCCCAGGGGCGTTTCCCCCTCTACCGTATCACGGCACTGGATCTGGTAACCGTTCGCCGGCCACCCGTTTTCATCATTCTTACTCTGCGCCTTCGTCCGGACAAATATCCCGCTGTTCGCGTCTTCCTCCAGGAAACGGTACTCCAGCACCAGCGTGAAATCCCCGTAAACCTCATCCGATCGCAACCACCCTACCCCGCGGTTGACCCGGATCAGCCCGTCCCTTACCTCGAAATGTCCTCCGCTTTCGATCTCCCAGCCGTCCAGGTTTACCCCGTTAAACAGGACATCCGCTTCCGCATGGAGCAGGATGGGCGTTAATACTAACAACAGGGGTAATACGAGGGTTTTCATAGCCGGATTATTCAGACCCGTTTGCCCGAAAGCAAGCTTCTCTCTCTTAAACTAACTCGTCCATGCCCGACTCCCGACCCGTCGAGCCCTATATCCACTCGATCCGCTAGCCTCCGAAAACCGGGAATACACCGCCTCTCTAAAGCGCTTCCGCAAAGTGGATCCCGTAGTTACGGCAGATCTCCGTCAACCTCGCCCCCGGCTCCAGTCCGTGGAGTTCCTCAAAAAGTGTCTTCAGGTTCCCCGGCGTCGTTATAATGTGCAACCTCGCCGGTTCACTCCCATGCACAAACCAGCTGTGCGGGATTCCCCTCCGGCCAACCCCCGCTTCCCCAAATCGGAGTGTCCGCTTCCGCTCCCCAACCGTAATATCGACCGCTCCCTCCAGCACCACAAACGACTCATCTTCATGCTCGTGCCAGTGCGTCGGGACGCCCTGCCCGGGTTGCGCAGTCACTTCGAAAAACAGGATCCCGCTAGACGATTCCTCCACCGGAACCGGCAAGCGCATCAACGTCCCCATTACATTCAACGGATACAAAGCAGTCGTGTTCATACAACTCATTGATCCCTTTTCGCACCTCCTGTCCACTAAAATTTTTACGGTCACTAATAACCCCTGACACACCCCTGCTTGGGTCCCACTTTTCGGACCGTTTTTAATGACTATAATTTGGTCGGTTTTG
>CAYQCG010000194.1:0-4812 GCA_964415925.1 uncultured Puniceicoccaceae bacterium
TCCCCCGACTGGGGATCAATAATACTTGCTAGCGTTTGGGTGCTTCCCAGCATATCGAATGCAAAATACATGATGAATACACCACCTAGGATTAACGAGCTTCCCGCAATCAGGTCTACCCATGCGCAAGCCTTCAAGCCTCCGGAGATAACATAGATCATCGCGATCATGCCGATGAAAAGTGCGCTGACTTGCAGCGGTATCGCCATTCCCCAATCCGCACTAATGGAGTAGATAGTAAGTGCTCCGGAATACGTTACTGCCCCCAGCAACAACATGTAGATAAAGATAGTCCCGATTGCCATAATGGCACGGGCTCCCGGAGTATAACGGTATTCCAGGAACTCCGGCATGGTGTAAATACCTGCTCGCAGGAAGTATGGTAGGAATCCGAAGGCTACTACGACCAGGGTCACGGCCGCCATCCATTCGTAACTCGCTATTGCCAATCCTATATGACTGGCGGCGTTTCCGCTCATCCCCACAAACTGCTCAGTCGATATATTGGCCGCAATGAGTGAGAATCCTATTAGATACCACCTAAGTCCTCTTCCAGCCAGAAAGTAGTCACTACTGGCATCAACGCCATCACCTTTCTTCGAGCGGCCGCTGTGATAAAGTCCGATGAAGATTAGGCCGATTATAAACGCAACGAATACAAGGAGATCAATGGTTGCCATTTGGTTTTGTTTTGCTGCCGGGGGGTTGAGGAATATATTTCGGAAATCCTTGATGGCGGTTCAGCAACATTATGACAACAGCTTTCTTCAAACTGTTATAAGGGTAAATAAAAAGGGCAGGCCGAAGCCTGCCCCATAGAGATCATACTTGTTGTAAATTAAAACTTATAGGTAATTCCCAGTTTCGCTTCCGTATCCGCACCGGGTGCAACAAGTGTATTAGCAGCAAATTCCGGGTCAGCTCCTGTAAAATAACGGGTGCTGGTGACATTCTCGACGGCTACGTAGATCTCCCAGTCATCTGTCTCATAGGTAAAATTCAGGTCAACTAGGAAGTAATCATCGATCTCAAGTGTCCGGTCATAATTATGGAAATAGCCTTCGTTATAACGAACAGAGATACCCGCAGTGATGTCGAAGGGTAGTTGTAAGAGTAAAAAGCCCTTGTAGGTACGCTCCGGGAAACCGGGCACAATTAATTCAGAATTGGCTGATGGCCGACTCGCCTCATCAAAGCTGAATCCGGCATCCGAAGCAGCCACCGAAAACTGATTGGCCAAAGATCCTGCTTCTAGCGCTAATCCAATTTCATCATTGCCGCTGCCTGTTGGGTCCAATGCAGAAAACGGTATAGTGCGGAATCCAAGGTTATTTACTTTCCTCGTTTCACGATCGGAAAATGAAGCAATAAATGTCAGCCATTCCAGTGGCTGGTAGGTGACTTCAACTTCTACCCCTTCGGACTCAAATTGGTCAGATACACTGGTGCGCTCATTAAAACTTGACTGTTCCCATTCGTAGTAACTGACAGATGCGTATAACTTACCTTCAACAAGGGATGTCTTGACACCCCCCTCACGAAGAACCGCATCTCCGAAATTACCAGAGTCCAGCACCGCTCCGCCCTGCGTAGGTACGTATGTGGTCGCTTTTTGATAGCTTCCATAAATCGATACACCATCCATGACCCGGAAAGATGGATTTACACTCCAGTTTAGATACGTGATATCATCTTCAATTGTTCCGGGTGCAATATCGGTTGGTTCTGGGGGTACGCTGGAAGTGATATTTGCACGTTCACCACGAATCGCGAAAATCAGGTTGGCCCTTTCCTCGACAGCGCTTACCCGGGTTGTTACAAAAGCGGCAAGCTGGGACACATCAGACTCAACTGCATGTCCACCGGGTGCACCGGCTCCGAAACCACCACCCCAGTAGTTGTTCCCTCCAATGATCGGATCTGTCTGGCTGCCGGACAAGATCACTGAATTGGAACTGATGGTTTCCTGTGTAATGTCACGGCGGGCAAAGGGCTCTGTCCAGAAGTCCTGTAGCTGGGTAGCCTTGCTCAGGCGGCCTTCGGCACCGGCACTGACTTGCAGCAAGATTCCATCAAAATCCATTTCGCGGTTATAGGCTGCTCGGATGTCGGTAATGAACTGGTGGCTGTCAAAAGAATAACCGTAAGACGACCGTTTTCGGGTGCTGATCCTTTCGAACAGGATATCCAGATCAAGGGCAGACTTGTCACTCAGTTGTTTAGTTAAGTCTATAAAATAAAGGAAATCCTCAGAGTCGGCAAAGTCAGCTGGATCCGCCAGCGCGGTGCTCTCCTCAATGGGCGCAGTAAACACCGTCCCACCAGCCTGGAAGTATTCTGGTGTATAGACAAAGCCCGATGTTGTCTGTAGGGTATCAGCAGGAAATCCGGCATATAAACTGTCGCGTGTTGTTGCATCGCTCATATCCAGCATGAGGTCCCTTTGGGCTGCAGTTATGGTCCCGTCCGCAATCGCAGTTGTGATTATGGCGTCCGGAACAACCAGCGCACGGAATGCTGCGTTGTTGGCTGGTCCGAATCCAAAGACAGTTCCATCAATCAGGTTTCTGTCTGCAACACCTCCGTTCGCTGCTCTGACCATGCTCAGTGGCTCGCCAATAACATACTGTCCGTTATCAATCAGGTTCTGTGTTGGACGATTCCAGCCCGGATTTTCGTTCGAGTTGAAATTATAATACTCAGCACCGGTAAAGATTCGCAATGTGTCGGATAACTTAACTTTTATGGCACCGTAGAAGGATATATAGTCGTTGCTGACATCGTCATAGAACGAATTCGCCTGCTGGCCAGTTACCGATATTCGGAAAGCTGCCGGCATTTTTTCAGTCAGCAAGATCGGTCCACCAACATCTCCCTGCAGCTTGTAATGCTGGTTAGTCCCAATTTCCAAATTCAGGGAACCTCTAAATTCATCAAAATAAGGCGATTTAGGAATCAGGTTGGCATAGCCACCAACGTGAGTCGGGACAAACTGTGAGGGTGCTGGACCTTTGACAATCTCCATAGCCTCAAGGGAACCGAAGGATGTCGGCATCTCGTTGCGCTGAAATGCTCGAAGCATTCCGTTGAAATACAGTCCGCCCTGCCAGCCCCGCACGAAAGGTGAACCTGCGATGCCATAAAAATTTTGACGCTCAGTCCCGGCCGCCACTTTGGACAGATCGGAAAAGTCGTTTATTTGAAACTGCTTCAAGGCTTCAGGACTGAGCGTTGTTACCGCACGTGGTGTATCCAGCAATTCCATATCGCTGAAAAAAGCCCCATCCACCATCATGTCCGTTGGCATTAGGGAGTCTGAATCTTCCAGTGCTGTTTCTTCAGCAATGAACGCTTCGAGTTCGATGGCTTCATTTTCTTGCGCTCGTAATCCCAACGGTAATAAGAATAGGTTAATTATCGCCAGAAATGTGTATTTGTCAGTTTTCATATTTTTTTGTTATTGGAATAAGGCTTGGTTGTATTCTCCCTTAAGCAGCGCTTATGCCACAGACGACCATTTAAGCTCCCATGTAATTGACACTAATACACTGCTTTCTTTTTGGCAGTTTAGGTGTATTTGCCTATAATTATACAGGAACATTATTTGCAGGGCTGTCTGCCTTTGTGCGCTATGCTTAATTACGCACAGTGAACCTGTTTAAAGGCGCACACCTTATAGAGCTGGTTATTCTCCTATTTGAGACTTCAATAATACATTGACCTGTATTTCAACGGTAGAGTTCTGCGGTAAGCCGGCAACAGCTACTGCCGCTCTGGCATGTTTCCCAGCGTCTCCGTACAACTGGACGAACAACTCACTGGCTCCGTTGATGACTTGCGGACTTTGACTGAATCCTGCAGTGGCATTTACGTATCCGCTCATATATATAAAGTGAGCAACCTGGTCCAGTCCGCCTGCTGCTGCTTTGATTCCCGCCAGCACATTCAATGCACAGAAAACTGCGCCTTCCTTGGCGCTGTCCTCTGTTTGCTCAAGGCCGACTTGTCCGGTGTGCGTCATCTCTCCGTTATGGACACAGATAACACCTGCCAGGACAAGTATGTTTCCCATTTGCCTGTAAGGGAGATAGCTGCCACCGGGCTGCGGCGGCGAAGGCAGAGTATAACCGAGTTCTTCCAGTTTCTTTTCAATTGTGTCCATGAATATCCTTAAGCAAAATGACCGCCATTTAGTCTAAGAAGTCCGTTGCCAAGCAAGGCCTTTTCCCTGCTCAATAAAGATTATGGACAATTCTTTTTCCTATTGGCAATCCCTCGAAGTAGAAGAGTATCTCAAAGTATTAACGGTACGTTTGAATAAGCAACCAGTGGATGCACAGAAATCCGCATTGGTAGAAGGATTGGATTTCGGGCATTTGGAAGATGTACCTTCAAGAGAACATCCGCTCGCCGGTGTTCCATACCTTGCCAAAGACCTCTTTGATATAAAGGGAAAGCCAACCAAAGCATCTTCACTCTTTCTCGAAAAGATCAGGCCAAGCGTAAATACCGATGCTGATATGATCCAAAAGCTTGGGCTTCTTGGCGCGACTTGTATTGGGAAAACACATTTGAATGAGTTCGCCTACGGCCTCTCCGGGCGAAACGCTCACTATGGTAATGTGCCACATCCGTTTCATCCGGATCGTCTCAGCGGCGGTTCCAGCTCAGGTTCAGCCTGGGCTGTTGCAGCCGGGATTGCGCCTTTTACCCTCGGAACAGATACAGGTGGTTCCATTCGTGTTCCCGCCAGTTTTTGCGGCCTTTATGCTATCCGCCTGCAACCGGAATTTCTTATCCATGGCTGCTTCC
>CAYQCG010000195.1:0-4793 GCA_964415925.1 uncultured Puniceicoccaceae bacterium
AGATATCGATTTCAGGGAACTGGTGGAAGAATACTACCAGCCACTCTTCCGGTTCGCCTACAGTTTAGCTAAAAATGAAACAGATGCCGGTGACCTGACGCAGCAGACTTTCTACATTTGGGCAGAAAAGGGAAGTTCCCTGAGAGACAACCGGAAAGTCAAATCATGGCTCTTTACCACGCTCTACAGGGAATTCCTCAGGGTGAATCGGCGCTCACAATTTCAGGCCGATGCTGAACCATCAGAAATACAAACTCCTGAGATGTCCGTTTCTCCCGAGGTTGTTAACTCCACCGATGCAACCTACGCGATGGAAGCCCTCCAGGAAATCGAAGAGATCTACAGGGCTCCACTAAGCCTGTTTTACCTCGATGATATGTCATACAAGGAAATCTCTGAAACACTGGACGTTCCCATTGGTACTGTGATGTCCCGACTGTCGCGCGGAAAGAGTCAATTGAAGCGTATTCTACTCAAAAAGTCTGAAATAAACCCTTCCTGACTAACTCTTAATAAAAGGGAAAATGCGATAATTTCTCAATCCGATGAAAGATCAGCACAAATTTATTCTACAATCCTATGATCCAGAGCGCGTCAATGAGGCTCCGGGAGTCCTTCGGCAAGCCCTCAACGAAGCTGCTAATAATGCTGAACTTCAATCATTTGCAGATTCGGAAGCAGCTTTTGACCAGGCATTCAGGGATAAACTGAATTCTGTCCCGGTTCCCGAAGGCCTCAAAGATCGCATCCTCGATCGTGTAAATGTTGAAAAAAAGCCGGTGGTTGGAGGAGCCACAAGCCCTACCTGGTGGCGAAGTGCAGGGCTCATCTCAGCAGCTGCAACTATTCTGATCGCCCTCGGTATTCTCTTTCTCTTCAGTCAACAACCCATACAGGCCTACACCTCGCCCGAACTGGAAGCATTCATCGACGCCAGTGCAGAGTATTCGGACCGTATTGAAAATCTGATTTATAACACGGAACTGGATGCCATCAAAGCGATCCTTATCGAGCGACAAAGCCCTTTTCCACAGCACCTTCCACAATCTGTTGAAAAACTTGGCGAGATAGGATGCAAGCCTGTTAAAATCAATGGAATCCAGGCCAGCCTGATTTGCATGAAAGACGAACGAGTCTATCACTTGTACGTGACGGATAGAACACACTTCCCGGAACAGAAGGACTTGCCGAAAGAAGTACGCTTGCAATGTGGTGAATATGCGACCGCAACCTGGACTACCGAAACGCAGGTTTTTGTCCTTACTGCCCAGGGTAATGAAAAGTGCCTCGATAAACTTTTTTAATCGCGCTTGATTTTCACTACTATCGTATATCCTTATGCATATGATTAAAATTACTAAACAGCTCCTTTGCTTGGTATTCGCCTTGTCGTCTGCCAGCCTCTTGAACGCCGAAGCCGATGTTTACAAAATTGACCGGGCCCATTCCGGTATCAGCTTCAAAATTCGTCACTTTGTGGCCAAGACCCCAGGCAACTTCGGCACCTTCGATGGTGAAATCCATTTCGACGAGGACAATCCAGGGAATAATAAAGCCATCGCCACCATCAATGTCACAAGCATCAATACCAATAACGAAGACCGTGATGAGCATCTTAGAAGTGACGAATACTTTAACGTCGGTGAATGGTCCCAGATAACCTTTGAATCCACCAACTGGAAGAAGATCGGAGACAATAAATTCGAGGTAACCGGCAATCTGACGATGATGGGCCAGACACACCCCGTCACGATAGAAACCGACTACTTTGGCACCATGAATCACCCAAGGAGACAGAATACGGTCATCGGTGGTTGGCAGGGAACCGCAACTATCGACCGGACCAAATGGGGATTGACTGCCGGAACCCCTTTGCTTGGAAGTGAAGTCGACATAGATCTGACGATTGAAGCGATCAGGCAGTAAATTTAATGACATTTTTGAAATAGAGAGTGGTGCAAGCCACTCTTTTTTTTAATCCACAAAACAGAACAAGACCATGAACAATTCACTTAATGCACTCGCAAAAGACCTTTCCAGGGAGTTTCCCAGAAGCCCGCACGAAACCATCGGAGGACATGTTATAGCCGGACGGACTTTGGACAAATGTCGCTCTATGCTGGCTGGCACTGCCGGGGAATACCATTTTGATTGTCCTCTGGATGCCTACTTCTTCGGCTTCTCGGGGATTAACTCCGGGGATTTTAAATCGCAAGTCGGGACCGGTGCGGATGACGAAGCGATGGACAAGTGGATCCGCGAAAACTCAGGCCAGAGCGAAGATGCCGTCAAACTGTGGAACTTGCAGATGCGTCATTTGAGGCCGACTGATCTACCCACACAGGCACAACTCTTCCTTGAGGGTTACATTAATGATGTCATACCGTCCAATCGTCGCGTCTATACCTGGTTTGATGTTTACGATATAGAAGAAAAACGGATCTAGTGGTCAGTATGGTTTCCGCCATAGGTCCAGGCATGGCAGATTGCTACTCCGGCAGCATCAGCTTCATCCAGCGGTAGTAATTCTGCGCCGCCAAGCAGGCTTCTAACCTGTCCGGCAACTTGCTCCTTACTGGCACGTCCGCTTCCGGTGACAGCCTGCTTGATCCTGCGGGGTGGGTACTCGAAGACCTCCAGCCCTTCAACCGCAACCGCTGTAAAGGCCGCCCCTCTTGCAGTGCCGAGGGTGAGTGCAGTCTTGGAGTTCTGAACATAAATCGTAAGTTCAGAAGCAACATGCTTCACCGCATACTTGTTCAGCAGGTCACGGACATTCCGTGAAATCTCGCCCAGACATCCACAGAGACTCAAGTCGCGGTTCAGTTTGACCGTAAGGCTTTCAAGCAACCTCAGGTATCCATCCTGTCCGAAACTGACCACTGCCAGACCCGTTCCCCGCAAACTCGGATCGATCCCGAGCACAATCCCCGTATAGCGTTCTCTAACCAGTGTGTCAGGCACCTTCTGTGCTTTTAAAACCGCACCACCTGCAAGATGCTTCGTCCAGAGGGCCCTGTGTGATTTTCGTGGCATGTTAATTGGCAAGCATGCGGATTCCGGCAACCAGGATGAAACCCCAAATCAATACTTCATATACTTTTTGATTGATCCATGTCACAACCCAGCGCGCGAAGAAGACACCGATTACCGCAACCGGCATAAACAGTATACTCATCTGCATGCTTTCCGGATTTATCAGGTCAATACTGATATAGAGAGGCACTTTGATCCAGTTGATAAAAAAGAAGAACCAGGCGGCAGTTCCGATAAAATGCATTTTTGGCAAACCGGCTGAAATCAAATACAACTGGGCAATCGGGCCGGCAGCATTCGCCATCGTCGTCGAAAAACCACTGAGGATTCCAAAGCCGGCTCTTGCACCCATGCTGTGGGGTACTTCGCCGTCACTCTGTTTATGCCTGTTCAACCATCTGCGATAGAGGTAGGCCAATGTCATCAGCAACAGCAGAGCCCCGATAAATATCCTCACCTGCCTGCTATCAATAATATCCAGAAGGTAGTAGCCAATCCCAATACCTGCCAGTGTCCAGGGCAACAACTTGAGGATGTAATTCCATCTCACGCTGCGCCAGAAGAGGACCACTGCAATCGCATCCGCAGCCATCAGGACAGGAAGCAGCAAGCCAACGGAGGGCTTCGCACCGAAAGCCATCGCAAATGCGACAATCGACAGGTTGCCAATGCCCGGCAGTCCTCCCTTCCCCATCCCAACAAAGAAAGCTCCTGCTCCTGCCAATAAGATTACCTCGGTCGTCAAAATCATTGCCCCTATTTAACCTCCGTAAACGACCCCGATTCAACCCGGAAAACCTGCCACTTGCGTTTGTTGTCGTTTAATTCTGTGCCGCTGGCAAATACCTGTGTGGACTCAGGCAGTGCAAACCAAAATCGCTCGCGCCGCTCGGGATCGAGCTCACCCAGTATGTCATCCGCCAGAAGCACCGGTCTTGTTCGAGTCTGCGCTTCATACCACCTCAAGTGGGCCAGCCTTAAAGCCAATACCAGGCTCCTTTGCTGCCCTTCGGACGCAAATTCACGGGCAGGCTGATCCGCGAGACTCAGCTGAATATCATCACGGTGAGGTCCACGGCCGGTAAGTTGCAGGAGACGATCCCGTTCCCGTTGAGCTTTCCAGAGTTCCTGTAACTCTTCTGCACTCTTTATAATGGAATTGGGCAAGTATCGCAGCAGCGGACCTTCCTCAACCGGACTGAGCCATTCGTAACACTCCTGAAAATACAAGCCGACTGATTCAATAACGCTCTTACGTTCGTTGATCAAGTGAGCAGCTGATTCTGACATTACTTTTTCCAGCGCACTCAGTAGAGCCGGATCCGAATTCTCCTTTAATAAACGGTTACGTTCGCTCAAGCCCTTATTGTAGCGTTGCAATGCAGTAAGATAGGTTGCCGACGTGGCTGAGATCATCATATCAAGAAACCGTCTCCTGACTGCCGGTGATCCCCTTAGAATCATAATATCCTGCGAATTCAGGGCTACAACCGGGAACTGACCCATAAAATCCCCGTATCGCTTTACCGTGTTGCCGTCTTGCAGCAAGCGCTTGCTGTTCTTTCTCAGGGTCATCTCAATTTCCACGGGAATCCCTTCCCCCGGTTCAATCCCATAGATCAGGCGTGCCTCCCGACTGCCTTTCCGGATCAGGGGTTCCGTGTCGTGGGTTCTGAATGAACGGATCGCGGTCACCATTCCTAATGCTTCCAATAGATTCGTCTTTCCCTGTCCATTGGGTCCAAGAAAGTAGATGT